>CAYFVF010000104.1:0-6669 GCA_964346335.1 uncultured Hyphomicrobiaceae bacterium | reverse complement strand
GCGGTGCTGCCGTATCTGGCGGCGGCGGGCGTCGGGCGGCTCGGCATCATCGATGATGACCGTGTCACCCTGAGCAATCTCCAACGCCAGGTGATCCACGACACCGTCAGCGTCGGGCAGTTGAAGACCGAAAGCGCCGCCCGGCATCTCGAGGCGCTTAATCCGCATGTGACTATCGACGAAATCCCGGAGCGGCTGAGCGCGGAAAACGCGCTGGAGATCATCGGCGATTATGACATCGTCGCGGACGGCTCGGACAACTTCGGCACGCGCTACCTTGTCAACGACGCCTGCTATTTCGCGCAGGTACCGCTGGTGTTTGCCGCGTTGGGGCAGTTTGACGGGTATTTGTCGACCTTCCGCGCCTTCGAGACCGACGCAAGCGGCAAGCCGCGACCTAGCTATCGCTGCCTGTTCCCCGAAGCGCCACCGCCCGGCACGGTCCGCTCCTGCGAGGAGGCCGGGATTCTCGGCGCGCTCGCCGGCGTGCTCGGCACGCTGCAGGCGATGGAGGTGCTGAAGGAACTGCTCGGCATCGGCGAGTCGATGGCCGGTAAGCTGCTCATCGTCGATGCTCTCGGCACGCGTTTCGAGACGATGCGCATCCCATGGGACCCGGCCAACCCGCTCAACGGCGAAAACCCGACGATCCGCGATCTGAGCGTTCACGCACAGGCGGCGTGATCAATCGAGCGCCTTGAGCAGCAGCAGGCACGGATTGCCCGGCCAGATGTCCTGGATTTCCTCGATCGGCAGGAACCCCATCGCACGGTAGAAGCGCCGCGAGGCTTCGTAGGCCGGATCCGGATGCGACGGCCCCAGCGTCTTCACGCTCAGGTAGCGCAAGCTGTGGTTTCGCGCCCATTCCTCGGCCGCGCCGACCAGCGCGCGTCCCAGCCCGGTCCCGTGCCATTGTGGCCGCGCGGCGAGCAGGTAGATCTCGGCTGTCGTATCGAAGTGCTGGCTCAGGCAAACAATACCGGCAAACTCGCCCTCCGCGGTGCAGCCGAGCATGTCGAGGCCGTCGGCAGTTTCCGCGTAAAGCCGGTTCGCCTCGGGCCGCGCGAACCATTCAGGCAGCGCCGCGATGATCTGGGCGCAAATCTTGCCCTTGTCACGCGTGATGGGTTGAGGCTGCCACCGTGGCCAGGCGGAGGTCTCACTCCGCAGCGCGGGATGGCTTGCTTCGCTCGCCATTGGAATTGCCGTTCTCCGGTGCTGTGCCTTCGCCTGTTTCCTGAATACGTTCCGGTTGGGGCATCGAGATGATGTTATAGCCAGAATCCACGTAATGCACTTCGCCCGTGACGGCAGTGGACAGGTCGGAGAGAAGGTATAGCGCCGCGCCGCCGACCTCATCGAGCGTCGGGGTCCGGCCCAGCGGCGAATGCATCTTCTGGAAGTTGAACAGCACCCGCGCATCGGAGATGCCCGCGCCCGCAAGCGTGCGCATCGGCCCCGGCGACAGAGCGTTCACGCGAACGTTTTGGGTGCCCATATCGGCCGCGAGATAGCGCACGGAGGCTTCCAGCGCCGCCTTGGCCACGCCCATCACGTTATAGCGCGGCACGACGCGGGTGGACCCTGCGTAAGACAGCGTGATCATCGAGCCGCCGCTTGGCATCAACTCCGAGGCGCGCTTGGCAACTTCGGTGAACGAAAAGCACGAGATCACCATCGTGTTGATGAAATTCTCGCGCGTGGTATCGGCGTAGCGCCCTTTCAGTTCGCTCCGGTCGGAGAAGGCGAGGGCGTGGACGAGGAAATCCATCTGGCCCCATTCGGCCTTCAGCGTCTCGAACACCTGATCCACGGAGGACAGGTCCATCACGTCGCATGGCAGGATCAGCTTGGCGCCCAGCGATTCGGCGAGCGGGACTGCGCGCCGTCCGAAAGCCTCCCCCTGGTAGGTGAATGCCAGTTCGGCGCCCTGTGCCGCGAGCACCCGCGCGATGCCGAACGCGATCGATCGCTCGTTGGCGACGCCCATGATCAACCCGCGCTTTCCCGCCATCAGCGGGCCAGGCTTGGTTATGTCAGTCCCCGTCATTATGTCACCTGCGCGTGGCTGGTTCCGGAGCGTGGTCCACCCTCATCTGGGCAAATCACGGCTGCAAGCTGCGTATCGCTATGGCGCCCGCCCACCAGACACCATCGGTCGGGCCGGAAGACGCCGATGTATTCCGCCACGCTGCGCAGTCAGCCCGGGAGGTCAACTACGATCGTGACGCGCCCTCGTGTCTTAAAACCTGAATAAAAAAATAAAAAGGCTGTGACACGAGTTCTGTCATCAACTTTTGTATCTTTTGAATACAAGCGATGCGTTGGTGCCGCCGAAGCCGAAACTGTTCGACATCACGCAGTTCAGCGCCACGTCGTCCTGCCGCTCCCGAATGATGGGCATATCCTTGGTCTCGGGGTCTTGCTCCTCGATATGGGCGGAGGCGCAAATGAAGTCGTTGTTCATCATCAGGAGCGTGTAGATCGCCTCCTGCACGCCCGCGGCGCCGAGGCTATGGCCCGTCAGCGATTTCGTCGCGGAGAAGGGCGGGCAGTTATCGCCGAACACCTCGCGCAGCGCGTCGAGTTCACGCAGATCGCCGATCGGTGTGGAGGTCGCGTGCGGGTTGATGTAGTCAATCTCGCAGTCGAGATCCTGCATCGCGAGGCGCATGCAGCGTACCGCGCCCTCGCCGGATGGCTGAACCATGTCGAAGCCGTCGGAATTGGCGCCGTAGCCGACGAGTTCGCCGTAAATCTTGGCGCCGCGTGCTTTGGCGCGCTCAAGCTCCTCCAGAACGACAACGCCGGCGCCGCCCGCGATCACGAAGCCGTCGCGGTTAACGTCATAAGCGCGGCTTGCGCTGGCGGGCGTCTCGTTGAAATCAGAGGACAGCGCGTTCATGCCGTCGAACAGCACCGTCAGCGTCCAGTCGAGTTCCTCGCTGCCGCCGGCAAACATCACGTCCTGCTTGCCCCACTGAATCTGTTCCGCGGCGTTGCCGATGCAGTGCGCGGAGGTGGAGCAGGCCGAGGAAATGGAGTAGTTGACGCCGCGAATTTTGAAAGGTGTGGCCAGCGTCGCGGATGCTGTGCTCGACATGGCCTTGGGCACTTCGAACGGTCCGACTTTTTTCGGCCCCTTCTCGCGGGTGGTATCCGCCGCGCGCACGATTGCTTCCGTCGAAGGCCCGCCCGATCCCATCACCAGGCCGGTGCGGTCGTGCGAAATCTCGCTTTCGGCCAGCCCGGCATCCTCGATCGCCTGTTGCATGGCGATGTAGTTCCAAGCCGAGCCCGCGCCCATGAACCGGCGGGTCTTGCGGTCCAGCACCTCTTTCCAGTCGAGCGTGGGCGCGCCGTGGACCTGCGAGCGGAAACCCAGCTCGGCGTAATCCGGCGCGTGGACGATGCCCGAGCGCCCTTCGCGAAGAGAGTCCAGAACTTCCTCGGCGTTGCTTCCAATCGAGGAGACGATGCCCATCCCCGTGACGACGACGCGTCTCATAATTGCCAGAACCTTTTAAAAATCTCGTCGATTTCGCGCATGCCGGACAAGCTTGACCTGCGGCTCTGAAGGGGTTTCACGGCTCGGCCCAGTGATGCTTGCCTCGATTCGCTTACGGGTTGGCCGCTTCAGGCGCGAACAGGCCGACCCGCAGGTCGCGTGCGTTGTAGATGGTTTCTCCGTCCGCCTTCAGGATACCGTCGGCGATGCCCAGCGTCAGCTTGCGCATCATGGTGCGTTTGAGATCGACGATATATTCCAGTTTCTGGACGCTGGGAACGACCATCCCGGAGAATTTCACTTCCCCGACGCTGAGCGCGCGGCCCTTGCCCGTGCCACCGACCCATCCGAGGAAGAAGCCCAGCAACTGCCACATGGCATCGAGGCCCAGGCAGCCGGGCATGACCGGATCACCTTTGAAGTGGCAGTCGAAAAACCAGAGCCCGGGCTTCACATCGAGTTCTGCGACAATTTCGCCCTTCCCGTGCTCGCCGCCATCCTCCGAGATGCGTGTGATCCGGTCGAACATGAGCATGGGCGGGAGCGGCAATTGCGGATTGCCCGGGCCGAAGAGCTCGCCGCGGGCGCACGCCAACAGGTCTTCAAAACCGTAGCTGTTCCGGCGGCCGGCCGCATCTGGTTGATCGTGTTTGTTTTTTAGCAACCGTTATCCTCTTGTGTCCGGTGTCTTCCTGCCATTCCCTGGAGATAGCCTATCTAGCGCTTGTATCACACCCGTATCAGGAAAAAAAACCCGCTCACACGCTGTGATCCGGGCCTTAGCGTATGGTTGCGACAGAGACTTGCAATCACTATAATCTAAGTATTGTGGCAACGCCGCAATCAAGGCGGCATGACTGAGGGTTCATGACGACTCCGGCCAATCAAAGCGACATCCACCAGAAGCTCTCGTCCGCGGGAATGCGGCCGACCAGGCAGCGCATCGCGCTGGGCGGATTGCTGTTCGGCGCGGGCGACCGGCATTTGACAGCGGAAGAGTTGCACGCCGAGGCCGAGCGCGCGGGTGTGCGCGTGTCGCTTGCCACCGTGTATAACACGCTTCACCAGTTTACCGCTGCCGGCCTGCTTCGCGAGGTGGCGATCGAGGGATCGAAAACGTATTTCGATACCAACACCTCCGATCACTGCCACTTCTTCATCGAGAGCGAAGGGGAGCTGATCGACATCGACAAGCCGATCAGCATTGGTCAACTGCCGGAAGTCCCCGCTGGCAAGAGGGTCTCGCGCGTGGACGTCCTGATTCGCCTCGTGGACGGTGATTGACCCAAGGCGCGCTTCAACGGCCGCCAGCCACATCGAGCAGCGACCCGGTACAGTAACACGCCTCGTCCGACATCAACCACATAATGGCAAGCGCGACCTCTTCCGCCGTGCCGCCGCGCCCCATCGGTACTGTCGCCCCGAGGCGGTCGACACGCCCCGGCTCTCCGCCAGCGGCATGGATGTCGGTGTAGATGAGGCCCGGGCGAACCGCGTTGACACGCACACCCTCCGCCGCGACTTCTTTCGATAGCCCCAGCGTGAGCGTATCCATCGCGCCTTTCGAGGCGGCATAGTCGATATACTCGAACGGTGAGCCGATCCGCGCGGCCGCGGACGATACGTTGACGATGACGCCGCCGTCCCCGCCCCTGGCTGTCGACATGCGCCGTGCGGCTTCGCGCGCGCAGAGGAAAGCGCCGGTGATGTTGGTGGCGAATACACGCTGAAGCCGCTCCGCCGACATGTCGTCGAGCCGCATCTGCTGTTCGAGAATGCCGGCATTGTTGACCAATCCGTCAAGCCGGCCGCATTCGCGATCAACCGTCTCGAACACGCGCAAGACGTCGGCCTCGCGCGCGACATCCCCCTGAACGGTGAACGCACTGGCGCCAGCCTTGGCGATGTCGTCGGCCACCGCGCGCGCCCCGGCTTCATCCGAGCGGTAATTCACGCACACCGTCCAGCCTCTCTGGCCGGCGATGCGTGCCATCACGGCCCCGATGCCCTTGCTCGCGCCCGTGACGATCATGACCTTGCTCATGGTGTTCGCCCTTTCATCGCGGCTATTCGATCGTCTCGCGCGGATAAACGCCCCAGAGCCGTTCCTGCTTGATCCATCCGCGAATATCGCGCGTGATGACATCGCACCATGTGCCGTCGCACGACATGATGTTGACCAGCACCGATGGACCTATCCGCGAGACCACGCGCGCGCCCCCCTCGTCATCGTCGCGCAGCGCGAAGGTCTGGCCCGCCTGTTCATCGGTCCACGGCGCGACCAGGCCGGTGCGCCGTCCGCTGAGCAGGGAGCCAAGCACCCAGCCTTCCGCACCTTCGCTGTCGCGGATGCGCCGCCACGAGTCAAACTCCGCGATGATCTCGACTGGCAAACCCGCGCGCAGGAACACCCACGCAATCTCATGATCGTAACCCGGCCCCCGGCGCACGTTCACGCGGTCCGCTTTCAGGCTGACGAAACGCGGCAGGGGCAATCCGCTCTCGCCGGTCTCGCGCGTGATCTGCGCTGATGCGGGAGCCGATGTGCCCATCATCGCCAGCATGATGAGGCCCGCGACCGCCAGCCCCACGCCCGCGCGCGCGCTTGTCGCCTGTGTGATTGTCACGCACACCGCCAAGGCGTTTCCCTCGTCCTGTCTTTCACCGTCATGTCTCGTGGCCGCCCGCCTGAGCCGGGCTGAACGCTGCGCGCACAACCAGCCTCTGGCGCGCACGCATTTTTCGGGGACATAATGCTTGCGATAAACAAGGCGTCATGCTCCCTTCGCGGGGACGACGTGCGCGCAAACGCGCCAGATCCAAATAACCGCCGAACGCCGCAGCACAGCCTGAGAGTCCCACATGAATGCCTCCAAACCCCAGGTCATCGTTACGCGCAAGCTGCCGCAGATGGTCGAAGTCCGGATGCGCGAATTGTTCGACGCGCGCTTGAACGCAAATGACCATCCGATGACCAAAGCCGAACTGATCGAGGCGGCCGAAACGGCGGATGTGCTCGTGCCCACGGTCACCGACAAGATTGATCGGGAAGTGTTGAGCCGGTCCGGTGAGCGCCTCAAGCTGATCGCCAATTTCGGCACCGGCGTCGACAATATCGACATCGAGACCGCGCGCAACCGCGGCATCACCGTTACCAACAC
>CAYFVF010000103.1:4071-6702 GCA_964346335.1 uncultured Hyphomicrobiaceae bacterium | reverse complement strand
GCGTCGGTGAGCGTGGCCGGCGCGGCAAAGATCAGTAAAGCGAAAAAGCTCAGGCCATAAACACCGACCAGCGCGCCCGCCTGCATCAGCGTGTCCGGCGCGGCCAGCGTGTAACCGAGCGCGTTCCAGGGAAAGCCGGTGAGAACATGCCCGCGCAGCCACTCGGCCACCATAAACGCAAGCGCGAGCGTGAGAATGCGCGCCGGGCCGGGTCGCCACACCAGCCCCGCCAGAGCAAGCGCCAGTGCGAAGAATAGCGCGAGCCCGACCGGCATGCCGAGTACGCCGAGCGGCGAAAGCCACGCGAACTGCTCGGCCTGAACGAAGAAGGCGAAACCGATCCAGTACAGGCTGGCGAAGAAGTAGCCAAACCCGAACCACCATCCGAGGATCGCACTGGCCCGGACCCGCGCGCCAAGCGTTCGCATTTGCTCGGCGTTGCCATCCATCAGCCATACGAGCACGGAAAGCGCGGCGAACATCACCGGCCACAGATGCAGCGGCGCCAGCGCAAAGGTCGCCAGCGCACCCGCGAACCCGGCGGCCGCGTACCGCCGCCAGCCGCGCATGGCCCGCAGCGCAGCCTCCAGCCCGCGTCCGCGCGTCGTGCGCGAGGCATCGCCAGTCCTATCCTGCGCATGAGCTGGCGGCGCCTTGTGCGCGCGCTGTTTCAGCATTTCGCGCTCTCCTGCGTTGGAGCGGAACATCCCCGAAATGGCGGGACAGAACGTAACATGTGTTGTCCGCCTCCGCCTTGTGTCCGCCCGGGCCTTGGGGCAAAAGCAAGTCGCATTTCACCCGTTCGTCGATTGCGAGGCTTTGATGTTGAAATTGGTCATTGCTGTGATGCTGGCGTTCTTCTTTTCCGGCGCGACTCCGCAAGCCGGCGCGCGTGATCTCACCGGGGCTTATCCGCTGGCGGAATTGAAGCGCGATGGCGAGCGCCTGGGAGGGCGTGTCCGGCAGCTTTTCGACGTCATCAAGCCGATGCTGACCAAGACGGAGCGCGAAAAGCTGGGCGACGTCGTCCTGTATTTTCCCGAGCCGCGCAAGGGCGATTATGTGCTGAATTTCTATGCGGTGAGCGAGGGCGGGCGCGCGGTCGTCGTGATGCCGATGCTGTCGCTGAAGGTGCTGGAAGATCTCGCCACGGCTTATGCGTGGCTTTACGCCAATGGCTACAGCCTGAGCACGGTCGATCTGTACTTCGCCATGCTGCAACATCGCGACAAGGAAGATTTTCCCGGCGGCGAATATCCCCCGCTGCTCCAAGCGCTTGGCATCCCGGATGACGCCTGGAACGATCCGCGCGTGGACAAGCTCTCGCTGGCATTCCGCAACGAGGCATTCGCCTTCATCCTGCTGCACGAACTCGGACATGTGCTGTTCGAGCACAAGAGCTATGACGAGATCACGCGCGAACAGGCGCGGCGCGACGAGACACAGTCCGACCGCTTCGCGCTGGACGTGCTCGGGCGCTCGGGCACGCCGCCGCTCGGCGCGGTGATGTTTTTCCAGGCGCAGTTCTACAGCCTGCCGACGCGCGGTGAATTTGCCACGCCCGGCGACTGGCAGGACTATATTCAACAGCGTGCAACACACCCGCTGACCGAGGAGCGGCTGCGCGAGCTATCGCGTTATATCAGCGGACGGCTTGCACAGAACCGCCCGAGTGAGTTCGCGATCTGGCGGTTCATCGGTCTGGCGCTGGACCGGATCGTGTTGACCCTGCGCGATGTCGATCTGCAGAAATGCGTGATCCGCGTGGCCAAGCAGGCGCCGCTAGATATTTTGCGCCCGCGTCGGCGAACGGCCGGAGATGCAATGCGGCAATACTGCGCCGGGATCGAATAGTGCGCTCAGCGGTCGGGGCTGGGTGTACTGCGCACGCCAATCGGTGCACGCTGGCCGTCACACCCCACGCTGATTCTTTGCCACCACGGGCAATCCAGCGTGCCTTCGTAGTCGGCCACGGTGCCTTCGTATGGCCCCTTGAGCTCGTGGGTGCTGCCCTCGGGCGTCTTCAACAACTTGATACGTCCCTCCGCCGGCAGGTTGAGCGTGGCGTTGTCGGTCAGTGTGGTCCCCTCCGGCAGCGTGGCAACGCTGGATTCCATCACCTCGTAATCGGCAAGCGCCGCCCCGGCCGACACCGTCAGGGCTACGGCAACCGCGATGATTGGCAATCTCTTCAAACACGTCATTGGTTGGCCTCGACCTCGTTGTCGGCGGCGCGCGGCCGCCCAAGCACCCATGGGCTGTAATGCCCGCCCCAGACACCCGCCAGCCAGCCGAAAAACAGGCTCGCCGATGGAATAACCAGAGCATAAGCCGCAAAAAGGACGGCACCGAGGACAATCAGCACCCCGACGCCCACAACCGAGATCAGCGCGTCATGCCGCTTGATCCGCCAGCGCCATGACAGCCAGAAGCCCAGTAGCGCCAGCGCCAGCACCGCTGCGGCCTCCGCCGCCACGGGGGTTTCGAGCAGACTGCGACCATCCATCCATTGCGCCAGAATTTGCGCATGGATGAACACGCCGGGCGTCTTTTCTCCTGTGGCGATGGAAAACGGCGTGAAATGCTGGTCGCGGTCGAACAGGTTGCCGCCGATCAGCACCAGCCGATCCT
>CAYFVF010000103.1:0-3971 GCA_964346335.1 uncultured Hyphomicrobiaceae bacterium | reverse complement strand
CCGACCGGCTGGCCCGCACGCTCCAGGAAGCGCGCCTGATAGGCGAGCTGTTCCGGCCGCACCTTGGCAACATCGCCGTCGATCGCACCCAGCACGACCGGCGCGCGCGCCTGCCGGATCGCGTTGATCAGGCTTTCCGTCTTTTCGGGATCGGTTTCGCGCTCGAAGATGACATCCAGCCCGATGGCCCGTGCGCCGGCGGCGTCAAGCGCGCGCACGAGCGCCGCGAGCAGGCCGCGATCCAGCGGCGAGATGTTGGGGTATTGCGCCAGCGTGTCCTCGCCGATCAGGACGATGGCGATGTCATCACGCTGCTGCTCCGCGCGCTCGGACAGGAAATAGGCGCGCCAGTCATAGGTCCACTGATCGGGCGCTTTCGGCAGCACGTCCCAAGCGCTTGCCAGCATGATCGCGACGGCCACCAGCGCCGCCCAGACCGTTCCGGCCAGCCATGGCGTTCGACGCCGATGTTCCCGATCCCGCGCCATGCAAACCCGCCCCTACGCTGCACTGACGTGTTCTACCGCGCGGGGTCTCGCGGCTCAAGCGCGACGGCGCGGGCGTTGGAGCATTGTGACGCGGGCGCGCATCCCGCAAGGCTTGCATGTCGTTTCAAGTGTGGCGCGGGGGGCCGCGACCGCTGATCAAACCCGCGCCGGAGGATCAATAATGACCACAACAACGCTTTATTACCTCGTCGCGATCGGCGTCGGTATCGTGGCCGGCACCTATCTGCCCATGAACGGCCGCTTCGGCGAGCAGGTCGGCTCGCCGCTGCTCGCGACTGCCGTATTTTTCGCCGTGGGCGCCGTGACGGCGGTGACGTTGTGGTTCGTGCTTGGCGACGGCGCTACCTTCACCCGCCTCTCGCGCGGGGCCGCGCCGTTCTTCCTGCTCGGCGTGGTCAGCTTTGCGATCATCTTCTGCGCGACATTCTTCATTCCGCGCATGGGCGCAGGCGCGTATTTCGTGTGTCTCGTCGCCGGACAGGTGCTGGCCGGGCTGGCGCTCAGCCATTTCGGCTTTTTCGCGCCGGAGCGCCTGCCGATGACGCCGCTGAAGGCGCTCGGCGCGATTGCGGTGATCGCCGGGGTCATCTGCATCCGCGTGGCCGAAAGCAATGATGTCCGCCCCGCCCAGCCGGGCGAAGGCGCCAACGCGGAACAGACGCACACCGCCCGGCGATAGCGCGCGAGCTGCTATTGCGTGAGTGGTGCGCATCCACCGCGCACCAACGTGGGCCGCGCTGCGCCACTGCGCGCCTTATACAAGCAAAATTGGCTTGGCTGCTTTCCGCGAAAACGCGCGGCAACTCTGCTAAAGTCTCATTTAGATCCTGTCTTTCAGCAGCAATTCCCGACTTTTCAAGCGCTTAACGAGATTGCCGTTTCATGGCCGATTTAGATGCCGAGGCTGACGAAGCACCGCGCTCGCGCCTGATCGGCCTCGTGCTGTTGGTGACCGTGGTGTTCGTCATCGGCGTGGAATGGCATGGCGCGATGGCGTTCGTACACGGCGCGGCTGCGGCCGTGCTGGTTTTCATTATCGTGATAACACCGATCGTTTCCTGGTCCCGCCGGGTTTTCGTGCTGGTCGGCCTTGCGCTGTTTATTGCTGCGCTGGCCACGCGCCCGGACTGGTTGGAGATCATCGAGGCGGGGCTGCAAAGCGCAGCCTTCATCGCGGCATTCTTCACGGCCTCCGCTTGCCTGCGTAACGCGGCCGCAACCTCGCCATCTATCGCCGAGAGCGGGCGTTACCTGGCGCATCAGCCGCCGGGCCGGCGCTATGCCGCGCTCACGGGCGGCAGCCACTTGTTCGGCATCATCCTTCTTTACGGGGCGATCGGCCTGTTGGGGGCGCTTGCGGAGACCAGCGCGCGGCGCGAGACGGACCCGGAGATCGCGCGCATTCGCGTGCGGCGCATGCTGCTGGCGATTCAGCGAGGCTTTGTCTCGACGCTGTCCTGGTCGCCGTTGACCTTCTCCATGGCGATTTCGACCACGCTGGTCCCCGGCGCAAGCTGGGCTGATGCCTTCGGTTTCGGTCTCATCAGCGCGGTGTTCCTCGCGGGCACAGGGTGGGCGCTCGACACCATCTTCAAGCCGCGCCTGGCGGGGCCGCGTCCGCGCGTGCAGCCGGTCGGCTCATGGCGCAGTCTTGTCCCGATGCTGATCCTGCTCGTCATCTTGCTGTCGACTGTGGGCGCGGTGTCGGCGCTCACCGGATTGCGCGCGGTCGCTGTCGTGCTCCTCGTGGTCCCCTTGCTCGCGGCCGGCTGGATCGCGATGCAGCACGCCGATGACGCGCCGGTGAACAGCGTGTTGCAGCGTGCCGCGGGCTATTCCGAAGACCTGTTCAACTATCGCTCGGAAATGGTTCTGCTCGTAATGGCTGGCTTCATCGGTACGCTGGGCTCGCGGTTGTTGTTGCCGCTGCTGGCCGGTGCGAACCTTGATCCATCCGCGATCCCCGCATGGCTGATCCTTGTCGCCATCGTGTGGATCATCCCGCTGACCGGATTGCTCGGCATGAACCCGATCCTGTCGGTATCACTCATGGCGCCGCTGTTGCCGAACGCCGAGGCCATGGGGATCACGCCAGTGGCGGTGATCGTCGCCATCACGTCAGGCTGGGCGCTCAGCGGGGCCAGCTCGCCCTATACCGCGACCACGCTGCTGGTTGGCAACATCACCGGCGTGAGCGCATGGCGGGTTGGCCTGGTCTGGAACGGCGTTTATACGCTCTTGTGCGGCGTCGTGCTGTCGGGGTGGGTCGCGCTCGTGGCGCAGATTTAGCCTTGTCCGGGCATGGTGTTTGCGGATATGCGAACGGAGGTTCGATTGGTATGGCGGCTGCGCTGATCGCTCGCGGCACAGGCCCCGTATGATGTGTTGTCGCAGGTCATAGTGCTCAGGAGGATTGCCAGACATGCAAATAAAAGAACGTCTCGAATTCGCGACGAAACCGGAGCCGCTGACCTTCCCCAGCGATGCGCTGGTCTCCGAAGCTGTCAAGAAAATGGCGGAAATGGACTATGGCTCGGTAATCGTCGTCGACTCCGGCAAGAAAGTGTTGGGTATGGTCACTGAACGTGACATCCTCAAGCGTCTCGTGAACGCAGGGCGCGACCCCTCGGAGACCAAGCTATCCGAGATCATGACGAAAAATCCGCGCGTGGCCCGCGCTGATGACGACCTTCTCGACTGGTTGGCGATCATGTCGAACGAGCGTTTCCGCCGCCTGCCAATCGTCGATGAGGACGGCCGGGTTGTCTCGATCATGACCCAGGGCGATTTCGTCTCCTTCACCTGGCCGGATCTGTTGCAGAACGCCAAGCGCCTGACGAGTGCGACGGTCAGCAACAATTACCAGATCCTCATCGTGGCGGGCGGTGTTCTGGTCTATTCGATCGCGCTCGTGGCCGTGCTGCAGACCATGTAGCTCTGGCCGTCAAAAATCGCCTTCGCGCTTGCGCTGATCGCGCCGGCGGTTCCACCACACGACGAAGCGCCGCCGCCAGCGCCGGGCAAACGGCAGATCAAACGACAAGACCAGCAGGCCAAGCGGCAGCATCCAGAAGCCCACCACCGGCAGGAAGCCGACCAGACCGCCACAAATGAGCGCGATCCCTAGAGCCATGCGCAGCAGACGCGAGCGCGGCAGCGTGATCTCGCGCCCGGCAAAGCGCACTTTATGGGTGCGCGGGGCTGGCTCGCCGTTGGCGGTTTCGCGGTCCGAGCGGTTTGTTTGGAATGTATGGCGTCGATCTGACATGTTCGTGGTGCTTGCGTGTGCGCGCGTCGGCGCAGGCTGGTGGTCGGGCGACGGACACGGTTGCGCGTCGCCGGCGCGTGCTCTAAGTTTGTCGTTGTCGCGGTCATGACGGGTCTGCTATACGCTTCACGTGTCAGAAGCGCAAATTCCCCGGTAGCTCAGTGGTAGAGCAATCGGCTGTTAACCGATTGGTC
>CAYFVF010000102.1:0-6721 GCA_964346335.1 uncultured Hyphomicrobiaceae bacterium | reverse complement strand
TTGCGCCCGTGGGTCGAGCGGTTTTAGGCATTGAGGCAACTCGGCGGCGAAGAAGGCGGGAAGGACCCAACCATGAGCGCAGACGGCACCAGCGAGCCAAGCCTGGGCAGCATCGCGCTGATCGCGATAACCATGGGGATCCTCGTCGCCGCGCTGGTCTACGGCGCGCCGTTCCTGATCCCGATCGTGATTGCCTTCCTGATCACCGTGCTTATCGGCGCGGCCGCCGACCGGCTCCAGCGCCTGGGGCTGCCCGAGCCGTTCGCAAGCCTAAGCGCGGTGGCGCTGTTCGTCGTCGTGATCGTGATGGTCTTCAACATCCTCGCGGCCCAGACTGATGACGTCGCCCGCGCCTGGCCCAGCTATGTCCAGCGGTTCAACATTCTGGCCGAGCAGGTGCTTGGCTGGGTCGGTCCGGACCTGGCGGAGAAAATCCGCGAATCGATCCGCAACATCGAACTGATCGGCCGCCTGCCCGGACTGATCGGATCGGCCGGGAACCTCGCTGCCACGGCGTCGCTGGTGGCGCTTTATGTCGGCTTCCTGATGGCCGAGCGCGGCCGGCTTGGCCCAAAGATCGACCGGCTGGCCGAAGGCGGCGGCGATGCCCGGCGGATCAAGCGGGCCATTGGCGACATCACGGAGAGCGTCCGCCGCTATCTCTGGATCAAGACGATCCTGAGCGTGTTCACCGCCGGGATCAGCTACGCCGTGCTCAAGGCGCTCGCGGTTGATTTCGCGGAGACATGGGCGCTACTGATCTTTCTGCTGAACTATATCCCCAGCATCGGCTCAATCCTTGGCGTGGTGTTTCCCGCGCTATTAGCGCTCATCCAGTTCGACACGCTGTGGGAGTTCTTCATCATCGCCGT
Source organism: uncultured Hyphomicrobiaceae bacterium (assembly GCA_964346335.1). Lineage (GTDB taxonomy): Bacteria > Pseudomonadota > Alphaproteobacteria > Rhizobiales > Rhodomicrobiaceae > Dichotomicrobium. The sequence continues at coordinate 5,849 of CAYFVF010000102.1, read as the reverse complement.
GTTGCTGGCGGGCACGCAGTTCATCATCGGCAATGTGATCGAACCGCGCCTGATGGGCCGAAGCCTGAACCTCAGCCCCTTCGTCGTGATCGCATCGCTGGCGTTCTGGGGCATGATCTGGGGCGTGATCGGCGCGTTCCTGAGCGTTCCGATGACGACGGCTTTCGTGATCGTGTGCAGTCATGTGCCCTCCTTGCGCTGGATTGCGGTACTGCTGCTGGCCGATAGCCGCGCCGCGCTCACCAGCGCGGATGACCAACCAGCGAGCGCCGAGGCCGTCCGCTAGAGTATTTCACTTTGAATACTTCCTCGCACGTTTGCTGACAGGCGGCCGGCGGAAAACAGCAAGGTACGCCAGGCCGCGTGGCCGCGCGATTGTCCAGCCTGTAATTAGAATAAATCCAAAAAACGGCTCCGCAAAAGCGATCTAAATCACTCTGGAATTAAAATTAGAGCAAATCTAACCTGGATGATGAGCAATTCAGGTCCGGTGATTGCTTGTAAAATGCTTGACTGCGCCTGCGGCCGCGAATACCGTAGCTGAGCACTTGGGTTTTTCCCGTGCCGATCCTGTATGCCCGATATCGGGGCTTTGACCCCCGGTGATTGGAGTGACCATGACCCAGCTTTGCCGACTTGCCCCCCGAGATGGCGGGGCCACCAACCCATGCCGCGCTCGACCTCACCGGGAAAGCCTGTCGCCCGCCTCAGCAGCACACACGCGAGAAGGGCCATGCCGTTGACCAAACACACCCCCCAACGGCCAGAAAACCCGCCGCGTCAGCCCGATAAGCCCGCTGAAGGCTCTGGCCTGCGCCAGCTTTGCGGGGCCGAACGTCTGACAGGTCTTGGTTTTCGCTGCTGGCTTTCCGGTTACCAGACCGGCGAAATCCGGCAGTGGGAACAGGCGTGGAGCGCCTATGCGATCGAACTCGGGCCGCAGAGCGCGCGCTCGGCGATCCGTGATCTGTCATGCTGGGTGCGCGCGGTGCGCGGCCATGCGCAGCGTGACATTACAGTTCAGCCCGCCACTTGCGAATGGTTCTGCTATGACGAATGCCTGGCGGTGTCGATGATCGCCGCGGCTCAGCACCAGTGTCCCGCCATGAAGGCCTGCGCCTTTGCCCTTCTGGGCGCGCAGCCCTACGAGGACGTGCTGGAAAGCGCTGGCCGGTTTGCCGCGTGTTTGCGGGAAAACCGGCTGGTGCTGTCACCCGACCCGCTGGTGGAGCCGCTCGCGCGCGGCGCGGATATCGCTGATGTTGCAGCGCATTAAGCGCGAGGCCATGCGCACCACCGCATCTGCGTTTGTGTTGACGCTGGTTGCGGCTTTCATGGCCGGTTCGGCGAGCGCCGAGCCCGCCCATGGGTTTTCGCCGGTTCATGCGCTCAAGTACGGCCCGGATTTCACGCATTTCGATTATGCCAACCCCAACGCGCCGAAAGGTGGGCGGCTCCGGCTCGGCGCTTCGGGCACGTTCGACTCGCTCAACCCGCTGCGGTATCCCGGCCGCGTGCCGTCGCAGGTGCGTGCGCTGGTGTTCGACACGCTGCTGGCGCGCAGCGCCGATGAGCCGGCGGGATATTACGGCCTGCTCGCTGAAACGGTCGAGATGTCCGCGGACCGGCGCAGCGTGCGCTTTGCTCTGCGCGACGCGGCGCGCTGGCGCGACGGGGAGCCTGTCACGGCCGCGGATGTCGCGTTCACATTCAAGACGCTGCGCGAACAGGGCGCGCCGTTTTATCGTCAGGCTCTGCGCCACTACACGGTGGAGGTTGATGGACCAGGCGAGATCACGTTTCGTGCGCGCGGCGAGGCGCGGCGCGACATGGTGCGGATACTGGGGAACCTGCCGATCCATCCCGAGCATGTGTGGCGCGAGCGCGAGCTGGCCGATCATGGCATGACGCCGCCGCTCGGCTCCGGTCCCTACCGCGTCGAGACGGTGAACCCCGGCCAATCGCTGACGCTGGCGCGCAATCCCGGCTACTGGGGCGCGGATCTGCCGGTGAATCGCGGACGCTTCAATTTCGACCGCATCGAGATCGCGTATTACCGCGACGACAGCGTTGCGCTTGAAGCGTTCCGGGCTGGCGACTTCGATCTGCGGCGCGAGGAGACGGCGGCGCAGTGGGCGCGTGGTTACGAGGGGCCAGCGCTGCGCAACGGGCGTATCGCGCGCGAGATAGTAGAGACCAAGACGGCGGGAACGCTCACCACGCTTGTGTTCAACCTGCGTCGCGCGCCCTTCGACGATATTCGCGTGCGCCGGGCCATCTCGCTTGCCTATGATTTCGACTGGACCAACACCAATCTCATGCATGCGCAGCACGCGCCGGTCACGAGCTTTTTCGGGGAGACGGATTTCGCAGCGCGCGGGGCGGCATCGCAGGCCGAGCGCGATCTGTTGGCGCCGGTTGCCGATGCGCTCCCCGAAGGCGTGATGGAAGCGCCGGAGCCGGGCCTGCGCGAGGGTATCGAGACCCGCCGGGCCGCTCTCGCCAAGGCTGACCGGCTCTTGCGCGATGCGGGGTTCACCGTGGTTGATGGTGAACGCGTAAACAAGGAAACCGGCAAGCCGCTGATCATTGACCTGCTCAATTACGATCCCAGCCTGAACCGCATCCTGGGGCCGCTCGCGCGCAACCTGGAACAACTCGGAGTCGGGTTGAACTACGACCTCGTCGATCCGGCAACGGGTACGCGGCGCACGCTCGATCATGATTTCGACATGGCCGTGCTGCGCTGGTCGCCGCGCGCGCTACCCGGCAACTCGGAGAGCTTGTTGTGGGACAGCGCGTTGGCGGACCGCAAGGGCACTTACGCACTTGCCGGCTCCAAGGATCCCGCTTTGGATAAAGCGCTCGCGGCGATGGTGTCGGCGCGCAAGTTGCCCCAGCTGCGCACCGCCGCGCGCGCTTTCGATCGTGTCCTGCGCTGGCGCAATTACGCGGTCGGGCTGTGGCGCAAGGATGCGATCTGGCTTGCCTATTGGACGAAGTTTGGCCGGCCTGTGCGCACGCCCGGATACGCGCCGAGCTTCATCGATCTGTGGTGGGCGAAACCGCCGAATCGCGAGAGCCGCGCCGAATCGCGGCGCTGACGCGCCCGCATTATTACACTGCAAGTGGACCCGCCATGCATTTACGTGAACTCGATGCCAACCTGATCGTGATCCTCGACGCGCTGTTAATGGAGGCAAGCGTGACCAAGGCCGCCGAGCGGCTCGGGCGCAGCCCGTCGGCCGTGAGCCACGCGCTGGCGCGCTTACGCGAGATTTTTGATGACCCACTGTTCGTGCGCGCCGGCCAGCGGCTCGTGCCCACCAGCCATGCCACGCAGATCGCGCCGACGGTTCATATCATCGTCTCCGGGCTGGAGGGGCTGTTGCATCGCCAGCATCTTTTCGATCCGAGCGCGCAGCAGCGCGGTTTCTCGATCGCGTGCGGCGACGTGCTGGAGTTGACCCTGCTGGCGAGACTGCGCGCGGAGTTGGCCGAGGATGCGCCGCGCGTCACGATCACCCGGCACGCGATGCACGGGGCCAGTATCGTCGAGGCGATGCGTGCCGGCCAGGTCGATCTGGCAATAACCGAGCGGGCGATTGATGGCCAGGCCACCGATATTTCGCGCGAGACGCTGGGCGATGACCCGTTCGTCGCGCTGGCGCCGCCCGGACACGCGTTGACCGGCCAGAATGTGCGCGCGAGCGAAATCCTCGCGTCCGATATGACGATCATCTCTGATGAGAGGCAGGCCGAAACCGCGTTTGAAGAAACGGCGCAGGCACGCCCCGCCGGTCTGGAGACGGCTTCATCCGTTCTGGTGGCGCTTCACACGGCGCTGGAGCGCGGTGCGCTTGCGGTGGTCACGCAGAGCGTGGCTGCGGTCGCGACGCGCCATATGGGTTTTCGTCAACTGCCATGCGCGCTGGCGCTACCGGCGCTGAGCCTCCAGCTGATGTGGCATGTCAGCCAGGAGCGCGACGAGAGCCATGCCTGGCTGCGCGAGCGGGTCCGCTACTCTTCGGCCGCCTCGCGCAAAACGCACCAGGATCGCGATATGGCGGTGGTTACGGCTTAAGGGGAAGTGCGCGAAGGACGGACGCCGGCCCCCAGTGGGAGCCGGCGGCGCTTCTTAATCGACGACCGTGTTGGTGACTTCGAGATAGACCTCACCGGCGCCGCGCAGCTTGGCTGCGTTCCGCTCTTCCGATGCAAGATGCACCTCTTCCAACGTAGCCGCGATGCCGCCCATCTCCTCGTTGATTTTCGCGAGTGCGACCTCCAGCGTATAGCTCAATTGATGGACCTCTTCCATGTCCACATCGGACAAGTCCTCGCGGCTGAGTACATCAGCCATGAGCTTGTTGTATTCCGACAGGTTCTTGACGGCCTCTTCAAGTGTTTCAGACGGCTTTGGCTCGTAGTGCTGGAACTTTTCATCGGCCGATGCCGTAGCAACGAAGGCCGCAAGCCCGAACGTGAGCACGCTCAGCAGAACTGTCAGTTTCATATCCATCTCCCTTTGGGTTTTGACGTCGAGACATGCCATGCGGGCGTTCAAGCATCCGCCCACATGCGCAACAGGTTGGTTCGCGCCTTGTTCAGCCGGTCGATTGCGGGCGTATTGCCCTCGCGCGCGAACAATTCGGAGGCCGTCATTTCAAGATCGAACAGGATTTCGCGCCGCTGCGGATCGCGTACCCAGCTTGTGACCCAGCCGACCACCGCCAGGCGCTCGCCTTCGGTGACCGGCTCCACACGGTGGAGCGTGTTGGACGGATAAAGGACCATTTCGCCGGCATCGGGCCGGATGGTCCGCGCCTCCAGCGCATCGTCGATCACGAGGCCACCGCCGGCATAATCGCCGGGGTCCGACAGGAACAGCGTGAACGACAGGTCCGTGCGGCGCCCGCCCATCAGCGCATCATCGACGTGCAGCCCGTATTCCATGCCCGGCGTGTAGCGCGAAACCAGCATCCGGGCGAACTGGCGCGGGCGCGCCGCGGCCTTGAACAGCTTGTGTTCCCACAGCGCGGCTTCGACCGTCTTCAGGATCGCCGCGCGCTCGGGCGTGTCTGTGGCCTGCTCGTTGTTCTTGACCGGCTTGGCATAGCGCCCCGCGGTCGCGCGCCCGTCGGCGTAAGGCAGGGCGCCGGCGGCTTCTCTCAGAGCCGCCACCTGATGCGTATCGAGCACCTCGCCCAGCACCATGACCACGATCATCCGGCCTTGTTCGCAGCCAGCTGCATCCGCGCGGCCGCGCCGTAGATGCGCGAGGCGTCAGGCTTGGAAATACCCGCACCTGTTACGTCGGAGTAGACGGCTTCGGCGTTCTCCGCGAATTGCAGGATCTCGCGCGCGGCGGACGCGACCTTTTCGTTGTCGCTTTCGGCAAGCTCACCGGCCTCCTGCTTCACGATCTGCAGGAAGCCCCACGAATCCTGGTATTCCTTTTCGTCGGTCAGCTTGCCGTCGGTGAACGCGGCCCCATACTCGTCGGCCGCGATGCGAGTCAGGAGCGCCAGCGCCTTCAACTCGGTGACAGCGCCGCCGTCGGTTTTGGCGCGGATTTCTTCCAGCGTCTGGGCCGTCTCGTCATACAACGCGGCGACTTCCTCGACCGGCTTCCCGGACTCCGCCGCCTTGCTCATGGCGTTGAGTTGGGCTTTCAGCCCATCGAAGCCCATTTTTTCGACCGGCTCGGCAACCGCATCGTATTTCTCTTCGATCGGGTGGCCGATATGCTCGACGCCAAGTTCGGTCTCGCCCATCTCGTAGAGCTTCAGCCCGGCATAGGCGTGGCCCTGCATGAAGCCGATATCGGTGAGAAGCTGGACTTCCGG
>CAYFVF010000101.1:0-6771 GCA_964346335.1 uncultured Hyphomicrobiaceae bacterium | reverse complement strand
GCGAGCTTGCCTTAATCGCTCAGCGTATGCGTGCCTGCACCTTGTCGCGCGCGCCATTGGCGTCGACCACCACCACATCGACAAAACCGCGCGTCCCCGGCGACCATAGCAATTGCCGGCGTCCCCGCGAGGCCTCCTGCACGCGGCCATCCACCAGCCAGGTCAACGGCAGGGCGCCACCTTCCGCCTTGAATGGCAGGGGAGCAGGCGCGCCGGAGGGCAACTGCTGCACAGCCATCTCCGCACCGTCGGGCGGGAACGCAATCCGCACCGGCGGGGCCGCCTTCCGCCCCGCGCTAGCCTTGCGAAGGGAAGCATCAAAAAAGCGAAGCCGCATCGGCAGGTCTGCCGTCTCGGCGCGCATGACGCCCTTCGGCGGGCCGGGCGGCGCCTCGGTCTCGGTATTCAGCATGGCGAAGATGTCGAACAACAGCGGCGCGGCCGCCCCGCGCCCGGTCAACCCCGGCGTGGCCGTACCGTCGGCGCGACCGACCCATACTGCAACGGTGTCCCCCCCGCGAAAGCCGGCGGACCACGCATCACGGTGGCCGTAGGATGTGCCGGTCTTGTAGGCGATGCGCCCGGGCGTGGCATTGCGCGGGGGCGGCGCGCCGCGCAGGATGTCGCGCACATACCATGCAGCAACGGGCGATAGGAGCACGGCGCGATCTTCGTCAACCGGCGCATCCGGCGCTGTCGCCAGGTATCGCAAATCCACCGGCGCGCCGCCGCGGGCCAGACCAGTGTAAAGCGCTGTCAATTCATCCAGCCGCAAGCCGATTCCCCCAAGCGCAATCGCCAAGTTGCGCGGAACGCTCATCTCGAAGCCCGCATGGCGCAGCCGCGCCGCCAGCCGCGCCGGGCCAACGCGCGCCAGCAATTTCACCGCAGGCACGTTCAATGAAGATTGCAGGGCCTCGGCTGCGGTGACCGTGCCCTTGTAATCGCTGTCGAAGTTGCGCGGCGCATAGCGGGCGAAACGCGTCGGCCGGTCCTCGATCAACGTCTGCGGATGCGCGATCCCTGCCTCGAACGCCAGTGCATAGATGAAGGGTTTCAGCGCTGACCCCGGCGAGCGCACGGCGCGGGTCATGTCGACCGCGCCGCGCCGGTTCTGCTCAAGGTACCCTGGCGAGCCGACATGGGCGCGGACCGCGCCCGTACGATGGTCGACCACGATCGCCGCTGCGGAGATTTTCTCGCCAAGCCGCCGCGCGGCCTGCGTGACCACACGCTCCACGCCCGCCTGCAGAGTCTTGTCGATTGTCAGGCGCAACACGGCATTACCGCTCTTATGCGTGATCAAGCGCTCGCTCAGATGCGCCGCCAGCATCGGAAAGCGCTGGCGCGCGTTCGGAACCGGCTGGCTCTTCGCCCAGTCCGCCTGCGCCGTCGAAATCACTCCATCACGCGCGGCCCGGTCCAGCACGCGGTCGCGCGCGACGCGGGCGGTGCGCGGGTATCGATCGGGCCGGCGGGTCTCTGGCGATTGCGGCAGCGCGACGAGGAGTGCTGCTTCAGGCAGCGCCAACCGCGCAGGCTCCTTGCCGAAGTAAGCCAGCGACGCCGCGCGCACGCCTTCGATATTGCCGCCATAAGGCGCGAGCATGAGGTAGGCTTCGAGGATTTCGCGTTTCGACATGCGCCGCTCAAGCTGGCGCGCACGGACAATCTGCACGGCTTTGTGCGCGAACGAGCCGGTATCAAGGCCATCAAGCAGGCGCCCGAGTTGCATAGTGATCGTCGAGGCGCCCGAGACCAGTTCGCCTTCGCGCACGGATTGCCATGCCGCCCTGGCCATCGCGCGCGGGTCAACGCCGCCGTGGCCGTAAAACCGCTTGTCCTCATAGGCCAGCAGCATGTCGATGAAGCGCGCGTCGATATCACTGAGCGCGACCGGCAAGCGCCAACGATCCTGCTGGGTGGTGAAGGCGCGCAGTAGACGGCCCTCGCGGTCCACCACGAGGCGCGACGTATCCCCCAGTTTCGCGAGCGGCACTGACCCCAGCGCGCGCTCAAGCGCGATGAAGCCCGCGAATGTCCCGATCATCAGTAAAAGCGCGGAGGCCAGCGCCGGGATCACCCAGCGGTTGCGCCACCTGCGCGCCTGAGTGGTGAGCGCGTCCATGCCTGACGCTCCTAGTCCCGCGCGGCGCGAACGCGCACCGTGCCGGGAGCGCTGCGCGCAAACCTATCCGGGCGGTACATATCCTCGACGGTTGCCCCACCATGAACATATTCGCCGGGTGTTACCGCGCGCACCACGTAGGCCATGCGCAACTTGGCCGGCGATTGACGGCCGGGATCGGTGAAGGCGAACGCCGCCATGAAGGAGTCATCACGGAAAGCCGTGTGCTCAGGGCTGCCGCTGGTCTTCAGCCACGGCAACTGGCCCGGCCCGCTCGTGGGGATCAGCCGAGGGTTCTCGATCTGGAAGCCGGCGGGCAAGCGGTCCTCCACCACCAGATGGCCAAGCCGCGGCGCGTCCTCGCGCACGCTCAACACGATCACGTAGCGCGCATTCTGGCGCGCATCATCCAGCGCGGCCGGCTCGCCATCCAGCGTATAGGCCTGGCGCTCGATGCCCAGCCCGGACTGAGCCGCCGGCTCCGGCGTCGCCGAAGCGCCTGTCACCAGCAGAGAGACGGGCGTTTCCCGTTCGGAGCGATTGCGCACCACCAGCGGCGCGTCACGCAACTGGGCGCCGGTGAGCACCTGCTGCAGCGGACCGGTTCGCGCCTCGCCGCCAACCTCAAGCGGCACGCCTGCGCCATCTTCAGACAGCGCGTTGGCAGCGAGCAGCAACCAGGCGTTTTCCTGGGTCGTGGTGCCGGTCTTCTGCGCTCGCCACGCTTCGACCGTAGCGGCCAGGTCTCCCAGCGCGTCATCCAGCACCCGGGTCTCGGCTGCCAGCGTCAAGAGCCCGGCGCTGTCACGCAGCCGGCTGCCGAAGTCGGAGCGAAGCGGGGTTTGCACGCTGGTCTCGGGCGACAGCCGCGCGCGGGCAGCCTCGAATGCCTTGCGCGCACGCTCCGTGTCGCCATAAAGCGCCAGCGCCGCGCCGATCTGCGCCTGGGCCAGCGGCGTTGCGAAATCATCCAGCTTGGCGTCGGCATAATAGCGAAGATCACCGATGACCGCCCGGCCCGAGCGCGCCAGCACGTAAAGCGCGTAGGCCAGGTCATCGCCGCCATTGCTGAAATCCGAGGCATAGCTCACCGCATTGCGCAGCCGGTCAAGCGCAGGCGTGATCACCTGCTCTGCCACCTCGAAGCCCTGCTCGCGCGCGCGGATCAGGAAATCCGCCACGTAAGCGGTCAGCCACGTGTTGTAGCTGCCCGCCGACCAGAGGCCAAAATCGCCGCCCGTACCTTGGAGCGCGGATAGCCGCGCAATCGCCTTGCGGATCCGCGCCTCGGCGCCGTCCTCGCCGGCCACGCCACCGCTCTCGGCCAGGTCGCTGAGATACAGCAGCGGCAGCGCGCGGCTCACGGTTTGCTCCGCGCAGCCATAAGGGAAACGGTCGAGCGCCAGCAAAAGGCCCGGCACATCGAGCGCGGCGCTCTGGCCGACATTCACCGCGACCTTCACGGTCCGCGGGATCAGGTCTGCCGCGAGGTCGCTGCTGACCGTTAGCGTGCCGGAACTGGCCGCCAGGGTCTGAACCGTCCGGCGAGACACGTTTGGCGCGGCGGGCGTCACCGGCACGTCATAATCGCGCACGATCGCAAGCCCTTCCGGCCCCTCCAGCGTGACGCGCACGCGCCCGCTGCCAAGCGATGTCGCCTCAAGCGGCAACCGCACGGAAGCGCGCTCGTCCGTCGCAAGAGCAAGGCTTCGCGTTGTCTTTTCGCCATTGAGGCTGATGCCGCCGCTTACCTCGGTACTCAGGCTGAAGTCGCCCGCCGGGCCGTCGACATTGTGCATGCTCAAGTGGATCTGGGAGGTGTCGCCAACGGTCAGGAAATGCGGGGCCGTGCCCAGAAGCGTGACGGGATCGCGCACGATCACATCCGAGACGGCATGCCCCACCTGCGTCTTGCTCCAGGCCACGGCCATCAGGCGAAGCGTGCCGTCAAATGCGGGAATATCGAATGCGATCTCGGCGGCGCCATCCGCGTTGACCTCCACGATACCGGAATAAAGCGCCACAGGTTTCACGTTGCGCGGCTGGCCCTGCATCGCCATGCCGCCGCCGGGTCCGTCGCCGCCCGTGCGGATCGTGCCCCGCGCGCCCTGCATCCCGTCGATCAAACGGCCATAGATGTCGCGGATCTCAATGCCAAGCCGGCGCTGTCCGAGGAAATGATCGTCGGGCTTCGGCGCTTGATAGCCAGTAAGGTTCAAGATGCCGACATCGACCGCCGCCACGCTCACATAAGCTGTTTCGCCAGCGCGCACGCCAGCCAGCTTCACCGGAAGCGACATCGTCTCGCGCGGACGCATTTGCGCTGGCGCATCCAGAGACACGTCGAGCGTTCTGGCACCTTGATCAAGCGGCACCCACGCCACGCCAACGGCGCGGCTTGGCATTCGCCCGGCCTGCGCGTTCATCGGGCGCACCAGCGTGGCCGTGACATAAGCGCCAGGCCCCCAGTCCTCGCCGACGGTGAAGGCGACGCTTACGCCGTCCGCGGTGGCCTCGACCTCGCGCGTGGCCAACAGCTGGTCGGAGACGATACTCACCCGCGCCGTTCCGGCCATCTGCGGGTCAATGCGCACCTGCATGGTGTCGCCGGGCGCATAGCTCTCGCGGTCAAGGGCGAGTTCAAGAATGTCGGGGGAGTCCGCCGCATCGGCGACGTACCAGCCCGCGGTGAACGCCACGCTCGAGGACGGCAGGGCGCGTGGCCCATCGCTTGCGCGTGTGATCTCCAAGCGGTAGCGGCCACGCTCGACCGGCGCGGTGACGCGTGCGGGCGCGCCCTCGGCGTTGGCGGTGACCGCGCCGCTAGCCATGCGCTGCGTGTATGTGACCGGCTCATAGTCCCAGTTGCCGTTGCGGCTGTACCATTGGTAGCGGCGCTCGACCCTCAGCAACTCCCATGAGATCTCGCCCGCATCGACGCGCTCACCCGAGCCATCCGCGGCGATGACCTCAAAGCCCGCCTCGGCGTTTTCGGCAACACGGCCACCATCGAACAGCGGCTTGATGCCGATATGCGTGTTTGCGGCATCGACCGGGACGCTCAGGGCGCCGGTGATGGCACGCCCGCCCGGCTCGCGCAGGCGCAGCGTCACAGCGGCTTTGAGAGGGCGCGTGGTCTCGGGCAGCGCCGGCAGCGGCGCGGCCACGTTCGCGCGGCCCTCGTCATCCGTGCGAGGCAGATCGCTGAGCGGCGCGCGCACCGGCGTCGCCTCGTCGTCCTCCAGACCGAAAACATAGCCGGGATGGCCATCAAGCGTGCGGGTGGGCGCGAGCCTCACCTCGCCTTCGACCTGGAGCCCGGCGGCCGGCGCGCCATAGAGGTAACGCCCCACCAGCGTGATCCCGGCCGGACGCTCGGGCGATGCCGCGCCATCGGCCGCGCTCAGGTCCATCTCCATGCGCTGGGGCACGTAGTCCTCGACGAGGAACGCCGTCTCGCCGATGGCCGGCGCTTCCGGGTCGACATGCGCCGTGATCCTCCATGTCCCAGCCATCGCGCCGTCAAGAAGGCTCAACGTATGGGCGCGCCCGCCAGCGCCCTGGTCCTCAAGCGTGACGCGGTCGTGTTCCTTGCCGTCCGGGCGGCGCATGATGAGCGTGAGCGGCGCGCGTACCGCCTGCGCCGTGTCATCGCGCAAGAGCGCCGTCAGGAATACATCCTCGCCGGGGCGGTATACGCCACGCTCCGCGAACACCATCGCATCGAGCGGGCCGGGCGCGGGCCGACCGGCGACGCCGCGATCGCTCAGGTCAAACGCCTGGCGCGTCAGGTCGAGAAAGCCGTAATCGCCCGCCTCGGTGCGCGCCACGACGAGCGCCGGGGACACGCCGCCCTCGCCGCGCGTCAGCCCGGCATCGAATTTCGCATAGCCGCTGTCATCCGTGCGCGCCGTGGCCAGCACATCGTTGTTGCGCGCCAGCAAGCGGACCTCCAGGCCCGCCATTGCATCGGCGCTGGCCAAGGCGCGGGCGAACACGTGGATGCCGTCAGCCCCGGAGAACGCACTCAGCCCGATATCCGAGATCACGAACCACTGCGTTGCGCGCTCGCGCCAGCTTTCGGCCTCCTGCGAGGCGGGCTGCGCGGTCATCACGTACAGGCCGGGCTTTAGGTCGCCGGCAAGCTCATCGACGGGGAAGGCGGTCGTGACCTCCTCGTTCAGCTCCATCTGGACGTCCATCTGCCCTTCCCAGAGCAATGCGCCGTGCTCGTTCTTGATAGCCTCGGCGCGATAGCCCGCCAGCGCATCACCAAAGGCCCCGTCCAGCACCTCGTGCGCCAGCCGGCGGTCCCCGATGCGATAAAGCGCCATGTCGAGTTCGCGCGTGTTGACGGTGATGACCGGCAGGCCCTTTTGCCCGGTGCGCGGCAGCACGTAATTGCGTCCGGAGAAGCGCGCTGATGGCGAACGGTCGCGCACGTAAACGCTCAAGTCGGCGGGCTTGAGCAGCGTCTCGCCGATCGCCGACGGCAGCCCCTGGCGCAGCCGCACCGAGTAGCGCTCACCGTGGCGCAGCCCCTCAACGCAAATCTGCTGGTCATCGACGGCGACGCCGGCCGGGTCCACCCCGTCGACGCTGATATAGGTCGAGAAATCCACGCCCTTCGCCAGGCGCTCGGA
>CAYFVF010000100.1:0-6775 GCA_964346335.1 uncultured Hyphomicrobiaceae bacterium | reverse complement strand
GGGCTTCAGCTTCACCGCGTCCGTGCGGCTATCGCGTTCTGAACCGGGCGAACGCGGGCCGCACCGCGCCAGCGCCGCTGGCGTTCCACCGGCGCGGCTGTGATGGATCGAGGCATTCGCGGCCTTGTGAACCAGCTGTCAGCCAAAGGCACAATTGTATATCCGGACATACACGGGCATGGCCTCTTGCCAGTGGAGCACGCCAGACGCGCAACATGTCAGTACGGTTTGCGAAAGCCGGGAATATGCGTAAAACAGAACACGAAATGAGTGCAGGGCGCGCTGGCGGTAGCGCCCCTAAAACTTAGCGGGCATCGAGCCACGGGGACTTCAGCACATGGGATATCTGATCGCGCAACTCTGGCCATTTTTGCTGCTCGCGCTGTTTGTCGGCATTGCTGTGGGGTGGTATTCGGTCGAGGCATAGCTGCGGCGCGCCCAGATAGTATTGCCGCGCCAGCGGATGCCGCCAAGTCACGCCCCACCCGCCTGAGGGACGAATTTGTATGACGGGATTTGAGCTACAGATCATCGGCCTCATCGTGGCGGCCTTCATCGTTGGGGTGGTCATCGGCTACCTGTTGCGCACCCGCGTGTTTCCTTCAGCGAACGCGACCGCACGCGGCGGGCTGACGCTGGAGAGCCGCCAATCGCGGCAAGCCAACACCCTCCTGCGCGGAGGACGCTCGGCGAAGTCGGGCGCCGCCAAGTCAAGCGGGCGCGCAAGCGGGAAAAGCGCCGCCAAGCCCGCGTCGAAGCCCAAAGAGAAAGCAGCGCCCGCCGCCAGCAAGCCCGCCGCGGCTGGACCTGATAATCTGCAGGAGATCAAGGGAGTTGGCGCAGTTCTGGAGAAGAAACTCAACGCACTGGGGATCGAGCGTTTCGACCAAATCGCCGAGTGGACCGACGACGACATCACCAAGGTCGACGAGCAACTGAACTTCCGCGGCCGCATTCAACGCGAGCGCTGGGTTGAACAGGCCCGTGAACTGGCCCGCTCGCAGGACTCTTGAACCGCCCCATGCCGCGCGGCCTAGCGCCGCACATGCCGGCAATCGCCCCTCATATCCGGCTTGCCATCACGACAAATTTCGGCAGCGGGGTGGAAATCGACCCTCAAGCTGGGTTATTTGTCCGCGCATTGTCTAAGGAGTAGGGGTGCATTCCCCAAAGAGAGCGTCGGCCACACATCGACACAATCCATCAATCATTGGCAACATTTCCCGACAACATTCGCCCGAGCGCCGGGCCTGGCACGGTGGCCCCGCCCCACGAGCTCATCTTATTCACGCCGTCGAGGAGGTCTTCATGGCCATTGCAGAACAACTTCCGCTCCAACACCCCGCGCCTGTTGACCGGCGCGAAGCGTTGAAGCGCCGCTTCGCCGAGACCCGCGCCCTCACCACACGGCTCGCTCAACCGCTCGGCGATGAGGACCAGATCCCGCAATCCATGGAGGACGCCAGCCCGACGAAATGGCACCTCGCGCATACGACGTGGTTCTTCGAGGAGCTTGTGCTGAAGGCTCATGCCAGCGGCTATCGCGATTACGATCCGCGCTTCGCCTACTGCTTCAACTCCTACTACGAGACACTTGGAGAGCGGCATCCGCGTCCGCTCCGCGGTATGCTGACCCGTCCGACCTGCGCCGAGGTCCGTGCCTTCCGCGCTCACGTTGACGCCGCGATGACTCGCATGTTCGAGGACGACCCGCTGACGGACGACGCCCTCGACCTGATAGAGCTTGGCATCAACCACGAGCAGCAGCACCAGGAACTCCTGCTCACCGACGTGCTCCACCTTTTCGCATCGCAGCCGCTGCGCCCGGCCTATCGCGTCGAAACGGACACCGCGCGCAGCGAAGTGCCCCCGCTGGACTGGATTCGCTTCGAAGGCGGGGTCCTCCTTGTCGGATACGACGGCGACAGCTTCGCCTATGATAACGAGGGTCCGCCTCACGAGCAGCTTATCCGCCCTTTCAAGCTGGCCCACCGGCCGGTGACAAACGGCGAATGGCTGGAATTCATGGCTGATGGCGGCTATGAAACCGCGACGCTGTGGCTGGCCGATGGCTGGGCGACCTTGAACGCGGAGGGCTGGCGCGCGCCGGGCTATTGGGAGGAGATTGACGGCGAATGGCACCAGATGGGTTTTGGCGGGCTCGTCCCGGTCGATCCCGCCCGCCCGGTCTGCCATGTCAGCTATTACGAGGCCCAGGCATTCGCCTTGTGGGCCGGAAAACGGTTGCCAAACGAATTCGAGTGGGAGGTCGCGAGCGGCAACCACGCGGAAGAGGGCAACATGATCGGCGCCGGCCTGTTGCGCCCCGCCCCAACCCGCGCGCCGGACGGCACGCTCCAGCAGGTGTTCGGCGATGTCTGGGAGTGGA
Source organism: uncultured Hyphomicrobiaceae bacterium (assembly GCA_964346335.1). Lineage (GTDB taxonomy): Bacteria > Pseudomonadota > Alphaproteobacteria > Rhizobiales > Rhodomicrobiaceae > Dichotomicrobium. The sequence continues at coordinate 4,386 of CAYFVF010000100.1, read as the reverse complement.
CATCCAGCGCCTATAGCGCCTACCCCGGCTTCAGCACCGCGCCCGGCGCAGTTGGCGAGTACAATGGCAAGTTCATGTGCGGCCAGTACGTGCTGCGCGGCGGCTCGATCGCCACGCCGGACGGCCATGTGCGCCGTACCTACCGCAATTTCTTCTATCCCCATCAACGCTGGCAGTTCATGGGCCTGCGCCTTGCTTCGGACGCTTGAACGCCACAGAGAACGAGCACAACATGCCCAATAGCGCCGAGGCCCAGGCCGCCATTCAAGACGAGTTCGCGACTGAAGTGTTGAGCGGGCTCAGCAGCCGGCCGCGATCCATTCCCTGCCGCTTTCTTTATGACGCCCGCGGCTCGGAGCTTTTCGAGCAGATTACGGAGCTGGACGAGTACTATCCGACCCGCACGGAGATCGGGCTGCTGAAGCGCCATGCCGGCGACATCGCCGCACTGACAGGGCCGGGCGCATCTATTGTCGAGTTCGGCTCCGGCTCCAGCCGCAAGACCGAGATACTGATCGCCGCGCTGCCCGACCTCGCAGCATACGTGGCCATTGACATTTCGCCGGCGGCGCTGGCGGAGGCCGCCGACAGGCTTCGCGCGAGATTTCGCGGGCTCAACGTCATGACCGTGACGGGCGATTTCAACGTCCCGATCGACCTGCCCGGCAGCATAAGCGGTACGCGCAAGCTTGGCTTTTTCCCCGGCTCGACAATCGGCAATCTCGACAAGGACGAGGCCGTCGCCTTCCTTCAGAATGCTGCGCAACTGCTGGGAGGGGATAGCGCGCTGCTGATGGGCGTGGACCTGAAGAAGGATGAGTCGATCTTGGTGCCGGCCTACAACGACCGCGAAGGCGTTACGGCCGCGTTCAACCTCAATCTACTGACGCGCATCAACCGCGAACTCAGCGGCTCCTTCGATCTGGACAAGTTCGCCCACGAGGCCGTCTATAACCCCGACGCGGGCCGGATGGAGATCTACATCACCAGCCGCGAAGACCAGGACGTGACTGTGCTGGGCCAGAGCTTCGCCTTCACGCGGGGTGAGCGTATCCACACCGAAAACTCGCACAAATACGCCGTGTCAGAGATAACCTCGATGGCCGAGGCCGCCGGATGGACACATGCGCGGGCATTGGTGGATGATGACGCGCTGTTCAGCCTCAATCTGCTCACGCGCGCAGACTGATACGCTGGACGCGTGACGGCCGAGGGATGGGCGAGCCGATTTCAGGCGCGGGTCACGCGGCGGCATTGGCCGCTTAACTCAGGCCCGGTCACGCGTTGACGGACCAGGTCTCATTGGCGTGGCGCAGCAGGCCGGGGTCGGTGCGGCAGCGCGCGACAAAATCGGCGACATCGCTCGCGCGCCAAGCGCGGCGATAGGCGTCCCATGCTTCCGCGAGGCTTTGCGTGCGCAGATCGCCCGGCGCGAAAGGCAGCGCATTCAGCAGCTTGACCCGGCCATTCGGCACAACGAGCATCATCGCCTGGGGCGCGTCCAGCCGGTGCTGGATTTCGGCTTCGATGTCCCACGGGTAGATTGACAGGCGCGTGCGGCTCTCGGGCCGTTCCTTTGACCGCGCCTCCAGCGCGCGCGCACAATTCTGCCAGTCCTCATTGCTCACGCTCAGGCTGTCCCAATTCTGCGCGGCGCGGCCAAGGCGCATCAGCGGCCCCGTTACGAAGGCGGCGCAGCCCATCTCGTGAGCCATATCGAACAAGGGCACGGCATCGGCAAGATTATGCCGGTTCGGCGCAAACACCATCTCGGCGGGGATCCCACGCGCAACGAGGCCGCGCAGCGCGCCCATCGCCTGATCGAACGAGGGGGCGCCAGGGCGCACCGCCGCGTGGGTTTCGGGCGTGGCGCCATCAACCGACACCTGAACATTGTCAACGCGCAGCCCGGCAAGCCGGTCGAGCGCGACCTCATCGATCTGACCGCCATCGGTCTCGATCTTCAGCGAACAGCCAGCGTCGGAGAGGATCGCAAATACATCCCAGATGTAGGGCGCCATGAGCGGCTCGCCCCCGCCGAACGCGATGTAGGGAATGCGCGCTTCGGCGATCTTGTGGGCGACGGCCAGCGCTTCATCGCTGCTGAGTTCATCCGGCCACGCCTTGTCAGGGCCGGACTCTTCGCAACAGGCGAGGCAGCGCCCCGCGCAGCGATTGCTGACCTGCCACGCGATGAACAGCGGGCTGTCGAAATCGTCAATGGTTGTGCCGGGGATCACGCAAGGCGCCCAGAAATGACACGCGGCGCATCGGTTGTTGGCGGCGTGTTCTGTGTACAGGAGGGAGCCGTGCGCCCGCCACGCGGCCAGCGCACGGCGAAGTCATCAAGTAAAGCGGATATAAGGCTGCGCCATCACCTGCTCGGAGACGTCTTCCATCTTGGGGGTTTCCCAGGACACCTGCGCCTCGTCCTTCGCCGGCACGCCTTCACATTCAACTTCAACAGTCTGCGTCAAATCCGTTTTGCTCACACCGTCCATTGTGTTTCCTCTCTTCTTCGGTTGCTACTACGAACTCGCCCAATCAAACATACGCCAGTGATTAGCCTGCTCCAAAAGCTCGGCATCTGCGGCGGCGCGCGTAAGGGCCGCGCGAAGTCGATCCGACCGCCAGGCCCGCCGATAAGCGGCCCATGCATCTTCCAGCGTCTCCCGGCGCAAATCCGCGATGACCTCGGGCAGCGCGGCCGACGCCTTTACCCAGCCATTCGGCAAGACAAGCAGGGTCGCAGGCGGCTCCTCAAGGCTGTATTCAAGCGCCTCTGACACGGTAAATGGAGTATAACAAAGCTCCATGTCACTGTCATCACGGCCGGATTCGCGGTCGAAGAGGGCGCGCAAGTCCGCGTGCTGCGCTGCATCGGGGGCGAGCTTGCGCCAGTTCTTCGCTGCGTTACCGATGCGCATGAGCGCGCCGCTATTGAACCGGAACGCGCTCAAGGCGCGGGCGCGGGCAATCACGGCCTCGGCCTCGTGAATGTTGATCCGCGTGGGCGCGAAGGTGACTTCGAGCGGCAAACCAGCGTCCACAACCGCGCGGCAGGCGTCGTGGACCTTTTCGAGCGACGCGCCGACCCGCTGTTTTGCGTAGGTCTCGGGCCTATCGGCGTCGAGACTGATCTGGATCGAGCGGATCGGCAGGCGGGCGAGGCGCGCGATCGTACCGGTATCGAATTTCTGACCGTTGGTCTCGATCTTGAGCTTGACGCCGCCCGCGCCGAGCCGCTCCGCTACCTCGAGGAAATGCGGCACCACCATCGGCTCGCCGCCGCACAGCATCACGTAGGGCACGCGCGCGGCTATGATCTGATCACACAGAGCCAGCGCCTCGTCGCGCGACAACTCGCCGTGCATGACCTTGCCCGGCGCGCTTTCCGTGCAGCAATGCACGCACGCGAGATCGCAATCGCGCGTGAGCTGCCACGACACGAGCAGCGGCGCGCCAAGCCGGTCGATCTGGTAAGGGACGGGCGCGGCGGCCTTTGTTAGAATCGCGTCCGACATCACACCCCCACCCAAGCGTGGATCAACAGCCCGAGGGTGAAGCCGGTCGCCGCCACGAGATACGCCTGCACGATCGCCCTCACCGCCGGAACGAAAGCGCGCGGCGATTCAAAATTGTGCCGGGCGCGGCGAAAGCTCAGAACCACCAGCGGCGCGGCGGCCAGCGCCAGCAGGCAAGGCAGCGGGAACAGCCCCGCCGCCACACCGACGGCGGCCACCACCAGCGCCAGCGCGGCCAGCCCGTTATAAAGCCGCACCGCTTTCTCCCGTCCCAGGCGCACGACAAGATTGCGCTTGCCGACCAGCCGATCCTGATGAAAATCCGGGATCGCGTTCGTCACGGCCAGCCCCATGATCAGGAAGCCGGGCACCAGCGACGCGACCAGCGCCGGCCCGATAACGCCCGCGCTGAAGCTCGGCTCATGGAGATAGACGCTGCCCAGCACCATCAGCGGGCCGTAGGACAGCGCGATCACGGTCTCACCAAGGCCGCGATAGGCCCAGCGGATCGGCGGCGCGACATAGAACACTGCGGCCAGCCCGCCGAGGCCCGCATACAGCAGGATCGGCCAGCCGGCTTCTAGCGCCAGGTATATGCCGAAAGCCAGCGCGCCGGCGAATGCGGCAATACCCGCCCACATCACGGCGTCGGACATCGGCGGCGCATCGCTCGGGTCAAACACGCGATCCGTGCCCATGCGGCTGTCGAAATACTCGTTGAATGTCTCGACCCCCACGACCGACAACAGGATGCCGCTAAGCCCGATCCAGAACATCTCGGGCGAGAACGCGCCGAGCATGGCATAGGCCCAGGCCGCGCCCATCAGGTAGGGCAGCAGCCCGGCGTACAGGAAGAAACGAT
>CAYFVF010000099.1:2667-6800 GCA_964346335.1 uncultured Hyphomicrobiaceae bacterium | reverse complement strand
CGACCATCACGACGCGCTTCACCGGCGTGTTCAAAGAAGACGCCGACTATCGCGACCGTTTCCTGAACATGGTGCATGGGCGTCGGCCAACAGCAGGATGAGGCCGTCAGTCGTCTCCGGCGAATTTGCCGGCTAGCAGATAACGGCGGGCACGCCAGTCAGGCTGCGTCAGAAGATCGCGGAAAACAAGGGGATAGAACGGCGCATCGCCGATCCTGGCCAGCGGAAGGCGATGCATCTGCAGCCCCTCCTCCTGCACCGTCGGGGTACTGTCGGGCGTGATCAGAAAAACGTGCTCGACGCTGTGATACAGCCCGAGATACGTGTCGAACAGGTTTTCGATCGCGAGCAGGTAGTCCGCCGAGGCTGGGACAATTCCGAGCTCCTCGTCGAGTTCCCGGCGAAGCGCGGCCAGCATGGTTTCGCCGTGATCGACGCCGCCGCCGGGCATGTGCAGCTTTCCGGGCGCCACCAGCTTCTCGACCGCGACGATGTCATCGCCGTCCATGATCAGCGCGCGGGCGGAAACGCGGGGCACGCGGGTGCCGATTGCCCATTCCGGCATGTCAGGCGAGAAGGGCGGCGCTCCGTCCTCGTCATGCTCGCTCACGGCTGGCGTCCTTCAGAGCGCCGGGCCAACAAGGGGAACCGGTTTTTCGTAAACCCGGCGCGACAACCAAAGAATCTACAGCATCGGACTGTCCGGATTTACCACCCCATGCCGTAGGCGGCGCGGTGCTTACTGCCTACTCCGCGATCGCCGCATCCGTCAGGCCATCGAGCGCGGCCGCCATGTTCGCTAATCGCTCTGCCTGGTCCGAAATGCCATATTGGACTGCAAACACCTTGGGCGACCAGTAGCCGACCCAGACGGTATCATCTTCATCCTGCCACGCGGCGACGCGCAACGGCAATGAAAGGGCGAGGCGCTGATCGGATTGCATCAACGGCGTACCAGCATTCGGATTACCGATGACAAGCGTTTGGGTCGGCCGCAGATCAAGGCCAGCGCCTTGCGCGCCGGCGGCATGATCCACCCTGTTGAACACCTTCAGCCCCTTCTCCTCGGCCGCCGACGCAAGGCGGTCGAGCGTCTCACCAACGCTGTGTGCGCTCTGCTTGACGATGAGGCTATCCTGCGCCTGCGCCGCGCCGGTAACAAGCACGAACGCGACGAGCGCGGCGGCCGCCGCGCGAATTCCCATGGACACATTACGCATCATGTCTGAGGTTCTCCCGATATGACCGTGGCCCGACGGGCTATTCCGCGGGAACTTTTGCCCCCGGCGCAGGCAAGGATTCCTGATCGGACGCGGCAGCCATCTTTTTCGTCCGCCATATGAAATAAATGTTCCGTGTGTAAATGAAAAGGCCGGTTCCCTGTCCAAGAATGAAAACCGGGTCGGCGCGATAGATGGCGTAGACGAATAACATCAGCCCGCCAGCGAAGCTGTAATACCAGAAGACTTCCGGCACCACGCTGCGGCGGGCGCGCTCGCTGGCGATCCATTGCATCAGGAAGCGCATTGAGAACATTGCCTGGGCGGCAAAGCCGACAGCAAGCCAGCTCAGCTCCAGCCAGGAAATGTTCATCCACCAGCCAGCGGCCTGGTTCATGTCCATAATCGGGTGCCCCCCTCGGGCAAGCCGCGCTGTCACCGCGGTCATATCGTAAAGGCTCCGCGTCTCGCCGGTCGCGAAGCCCGCGTTGGTTCACGCTTTGGTGGTCATCGGCCTATTCAAGTTCCTGACTAAACCAAAGCTTACGGCCTTTCAATCTCGTTAGCCGTCCATGGTTGCATCATGGCGCTCGCCGTGGCCATTTGGCGACGCGACAGGACGCTCCGTTGCGGGTGTCTCCGCGTCCTGCTGGTTGCGCGGCCCTTCATCCAGCGGCCATGCGCGCGAGGCCCCGGCGCTATCCATCTCGATGCGCGGCACGATTGTCCGCCGGCGCAGCCAGACAACGCCAATGAGGTCGTAGATCGCCAGCATCAGCCGCTCGAAATTCGTGTATTTCGACCCGCCGGTCAGGCGCGGGCGATCATTCACCGGGTGGCAGGCCGTCTCAAAACCTTAGCAGCGATACAGCATCGGCAGGTAGCGGTGCATGCTGGAGAAGAACGGCAGGCGCAGGAACACATCGCGCCAGAAGACCTTGATGCCGCATCCGCTATCGGGGCTCTCATCTTTCAACAATGCGCGCCGGACGCGGTTCGCCACGCGCGACGCCAGCCGCTTCGCGGCGCTGGCCTTGCGTGTCACGCGGTGCCCCCCAACAAGCGCTGGGCCGTCCCCAAGCGGTCGGCCGAGCTGACCTAAAAGGTTGACGATATCACGCGGGTCGTTTTGACCGTCGCCGTCCGTCGTCGCCATTACATCGCTGCGTGTCGCGAGCATGCCGGTGCGCAAGGCCGTGCTCTGGCCGCAACGCTCGGCATGGCGGATTACGCGCAGACGCGGCTCAGCCCCTGCGAGCGCTTTGAGCACCCCTGGCGTGCCATCCGTGCTGCCGTCATCGACGACGATCACTTCGCGCAGAAGATGCGCGGGCATGAGCTGCAGAGTCTTTTCGACGAGATTGGCAATATTGCCCTGCTCGTTGAGCGCGGGAATCACCACCGAGACGGCTGGCAAATCCGAGTGATGGGCCGTTACCATAACGTCGCGCTTGTTCATGAAATCCGGATAGCGCGCCGCGGCAGGGCATTGCGCGCTTGTGGATGTTATTGTGTACAGGCAAAACATCCACGAAGTCCAATTTCACGATAATGCCCTGTGCGTTTCTACCGCCGGGGTATGCGACGAGGCTGCCAGCGCGTGCACCCTGACTCTCAAGATACACAAAACACATTGCCGACGCATGACAGGCCGGTCAGTGTTCCGCCACCCATAGGGGCAAGCGAGCCACGGCCCATCTTTCCGGTGGACATGCTGCCGCAAGGCTTCGTCTGGCGTCTGGTGGTGTTCCTGATCGTGCTGACGGCCGTGCGGCTGGTGACTGTGTATTATGCCAGGACGGATTTTTTCTACGACGAATCCCAATACTGGTCCTGGTCGCTAGACTTGGAATGGGGATATTTCTCCAAGCCGCCACTGATCGCATGGCTCATCCGCGCGGGCGCCGAAATCTGCGGCAACGGGCAAGCGTGCATCCGTAGTATCTCGACGGTGGTGCATACCGCGACCAGCGTCATAGTGTTCCTGCTGACGCGCAAACTGTTCGATGAGCGTTTCGGCTTTTGGGCCGCTGTCGTCTTTGCCACCCTCCCGGGCATCTCACTATCTTCGACGCTTATTACCACCGATGTGCCGCTGCTATTCTTCTGGGCGCTCGCGCTACTTTGTCTCGTCAAGTTGCTCGAGACGCGGGCGTGGGTCTGGGCGGTGACTCTCGGGCTTGCTGTTGGCCTCGGGCTGCTTGCCAAATACGCGATGATCTACTTCTTCCTCGGGCTGGCGATCTACATGATGCTCAGCCCGCGGGCGCGTTGGCTGCTGAGCGATCTGCGCGGCGCAGCGGTCGTGGCCATCGCCGGGGGGCTGCTCGCGCCCAACATCGCGTGGAACCTTCAGAACGGCCTCGTCACGTTCGCGCATACTGCCGACAACGCCAACTGGAGCGGGTCGCTTGTCAACCCGCTTCAAGCGCTGGAGTTCTTCGGCGCGCAGTTCGGCGTGTTCGGGCCGATCGTGTTCGGCATCCTGATCTGGGCGACGTGGCGCGCCGTGCGGGAGGGCTGGAGCGATCCGTACCGCTTCTTGTTGTGTTTTGCCGTGCCCATCGTCCTGCTAATCACCCTGCAAGCCTTTCTGTCGCGCGCCCACGCGAACTGGGGCGCAACAGCTTATGTGTCGGCCTCGGTGCTCGTCGCCGCGCTCATGGTCGAGCGCCGCGCGCGCGGCTGGTATGCCGCCTCGTTCCTGATCCATATCTTCGCGCTCGCCGTCATATCGTTCGGCACCATGTTCGCAGGCCAAGTCGCGCTGCCCGGCGTCAAGGATCCCTTCGCGCGGGTACTCGGCTGGCAGGCCATCGCACGCGGGGCCGAACAGCGGTTCGCCGGGGGCGATTTCGGATCGATCATGGCGGATCACCGCTCGCTGACGGCCAGCATGATCTACTACCTGCG
>CAYFVF010000099.1:0-2567 GCA_964346335.1 uncultured Hyphomicrobiaceae bacterium | reverse complement strand
AGCGCGTAATCGGGAAGCAGCGGCAACACAGTCTCTTGCCACCACATCCACCTTTGATAATCTGTTGAATACAATTTCACTCAAGACGAAGGCACTGCGCTAATGCCGCATTCAACGGGTGAATTTTCGCTGTTGTTCGTCTGCCTCGGGAATATCTGCCGCTCGCCGATGGCCGAGGGCGTGTTCCGCCAGGTGGTGGCGGATGCTGGCCTGTCGGACCGCTTCCGCATTGATTCCTCTGGAACAGGAAGCTGGCATATAGGCCGTCCACCGGACATCCGGGCACAACAGGCGCTCGCCCTGCGCGGTATCGACATATCGCAGCAACGCGCGCGACAGTTCTCCCGCGATGACTTCAAAGCGTTCGATCTCATCATGGCGATGGACCGCTCGAATTATGATCGGCTGCGCAGCCTCGCGCCCGACATCTATGAGCCGAATATCCACCTGTTCATGAAATATGCGCCGGAAATGGGAACCTGCGAAATCCCGGACCCGTTCTTCGGCGGCGCGGAAGGGTTTGACTACGTCCTTAACCTGATAGAGGTCGCCAGCCGCGGTCTTCTGACAACGGCTCTCAAGGGTGAGGCGGCGCTTGCCGGGCCTTACGCGCGCTCGGGCTGATCAGGGGAAACCGCGCCTCGACCACGTATGGCCCGCCGCCGGAGCCTTCGCGGGCCGACATCAGGACGAATTCCTCGACCGAGAATGCTTCCGTCTGGAAGCCCCCGACCGCGGACAGGTAGTTTGCCACCGCGCCCGGCTCCGCGCCGCGCAGCCGCGCCAGCGTGACATGGGGGGCGAAATTGCGCGTCTCCGGCGGCAGCCCGGACTGGCGCGCGGCCCGCTCATGCGCGCGTTGCAACCGCATTAATGGTTCGCAGTCCTCGACGCCGGCCCACAGAGCGCGCGGCTTGCGCCCGCCGAAACTCCCGACCCCTGACAGCACTAGCGAAAACGGCTCGACGAACACCTCTGACAGCGCCTGGACGAAGTCGTCCGCGTCCGGCTCGTCGACATCGCCCACGAAACGCAGCGTGAGATGGTAATTTTCGGGCTTGATCCAGCGCGCGCCCGCCAGCCGCCCACGCAACATTTCGAGGCGCGGCGCCAATTCCTCTGGGATTTCTATCGCGGTGAACAGTCTTGGCAAAGCGGTCTCCTTTCCGGCCCGCTCCGCAGCGCACTTCAAGGGCACGGGTTCGGGTTGTGAAGATGGATATCGTTGATCGCGCGCTCCAGCTCATCGCTCCAGGGCACCTCGACGCTCGCGATGTCGGTGCGCAATTGCTCCATGCTGGTTGCGCCGATGATGTTCGAGGTCACGAACGGGCGCGTCGTCACGAATTGCAGCGCCATCTGGCCGGGGTCGAGACCAAGGTCGCGCGCGAGGTCCAAATACGACCTAATCGCGGCCGGCGCATTCGGTGTTTCGTAACGTCCCAGCCGGTTCCACAGCGCCTTGCGCGATCCGGGCGGCAGCGCGCCGCCTTCATATTTGCCAGTCAGGTAGCCCTGCGCGAGCGGCGAATAGGCCAGCAGGCCGACGTCCTCGCGGTAGGTAATCTCGGACAGGCCGATCTCGAAGGTGCGGTTCAGCAGGTTGTAGGCGTTCTGGATCGACGCGATGCGCGGCAGCCCCATCGCCTCAGACGCGCAGATATGGCGCATGGTGCCCCACGGCGTTTCGTTCGACATGCCGACGGCTCGGACCTTGCCGGCCTTCACCAACTCATCAAGCGCGCCCAGTGTCTCCCCGATTGGGACGGCATCGCTCTCGCGGTGCTCATATTCCAGCCCCGAGAATAGGCGCATGTCGCGGTCCGGCCAGTGCGTCTGATACAGGTCGATATAATCGGTGCGCAGCCGGCGCAGGCTGCCCTCGACCGCCTGAAAGATCTGATCGGGCGTCAGCCGCTTCGGATGGGTCTCCGGGCGTATCCAGTTGAGCCCGCTGGCGCGGCCCGTCACCTTGGTGGCGATGATGACCTTGTCGCGGTTGCGCCGCGCTGCCAGCCAGGAGCCGACGATCTCTTCCGACCGCCCCTGTGTTTCCGAGCGCGGAGGAACAGCGTAAAGCTCGGCCGTGTCGATAAAGTTGATGCCCTGATCGAGAGCATAATCGAGCTGTTCGTGCCCCTGGGCTTCGGTGTTCTGCTCGCCCATGTTCATGGTACCCAGGCAGATCGCGCTCACACGCATGCCCGTTCGGCCCAGCGGTCGATAGTCCATGTCGCCCCCGTCGTGGAATATTGAAGCCTGTCGTCAGTTGACGCTGGCGGTGCCGTCGCGCGCCTGCGCGATCAACTGCAGCACCTTCGGCATGATGTTCTCGACGATCACAGCGACCCCTTCCGCGGTCGGATGGATCCCGTCGGGCTGGTTCAACTCCGGGTTCATGGCCACGCCTTCAAGGAAAAACGGATAAAACAAGACACCGCGCTTCTCCGCCAGTTCGGCGAACATGGCACGAAATTGCTGTGAGTAGTCCTCGCCATAATTGCGCGGTGCCTCCATCCCCGCAAGCAGCACCGGCAAATCGCGATCCTTGAGCTTGGCAAGGATCT
>CAYFVF010000098.1:0-6821 GCA_964346335.1 uncultured Hyphomicrobiaceae bacterium | reverse complement strand
CGCGATCGCGGTCTGGTCGCTGACCGCGCCACCCCAGCCCATGAACGCATCGATCCGCTCGGTCGCGTGCGGAATCGTCCAGTAGGCCGCGAGCAGACCGGCGATACCGGCCCCGGCAATGGCCAGCATCCAGCGCAGCGGATCCCCCGCCGCGAGGAACATGCCGGACCATACCGCCGCGATCAGCGCGATCTGTCCGATATCGGGTTGCAGCGCGAGCAAGCCGGCAAACAGCAGCAATAGCGCGATGGCCAGTTCCGTCGCGGGCACATCCGCTCGCCGCGCGCCTTCGGACAACAGCCACGCACTCACCACAATAAAGCCGGGCTTGACGATCTCCGATGGTTGGAAGTCGAAGCCAGCAATCTGCGCCCAGCGCACCGCGCCGTTGCGCTCAACCCCCTGCCAGAGCGCGAGGACCATAAGCGCCAGCCCCGCCAGGCAAAGGATCAGCGCCAGCCGGCGCACGCCGCGCGGCCCCAGCATCGACACGCCCACCAGCACAACCACACCGGCCAGCATATAAAGCGCGTGACGCTCGACGAAGTGGAAATCCGCCAATCCCAGACGCTCGGCGGCCGGCGGCCCCGCGCCGAAAGCCATGACCAATCCGGCAACCATCAGCAACAGAACGCCCGCCAGCAGCCTGTGGTCGATGGAGAACCACCAGTCGGACAGCAGGCTGCGTTCCGCGCGCGACAGCCTCATGCAGCGATCCCCTCGCGCATCGAGACGCCTTCATGCGCGCTAACGAGCTGGCGGAATGCTTCGCCGCGGACGGCAAAATTCGGATACTGGTCGTAAGACGCGCAGGCCGGCGCAAGCAGGACGACCGGGGCGCACCCGGACGTGCGCAGCGCATCCCGCGAGGCGGCCGCCACCGCGTTTTCCAGCGTGCCGCAGTGTTCATATTTCACGCGGCCCTCAAGCTGGCGGGCGAAATCCTCGGCCGCCTCGCCTATCAGGTATGCCTTGGAAACGCGCGGATAGTACGCCTCCAGCCCGGCGAGACCGCCCTCCTTCGGCTGTCCGCCGACAATCCAGTATACGGGATCGAAGCACGCCAGCGCGCGCGCGGCGGCGTCAGCGTTGGTGGCCTTGCTGTCGTTGATGAAGGCGACATGGCCCAGCCGGCCGACCTCCTCCATGCGGTGCGCGAGGCCGGGGAAGCTGCGCAGGCCGGTGATGATGGCTTCGCGCGAAAGGCCCAGCGCGCGTGCCGCCGCACAGGCCGCCGCGGCGTTTTCCCAGTTGTGCGCACCGCGCAGTGCGGGAATGCCACGCAACGAGATAGGCGCTTCGACGACGCCGTCGCCCGCCTCGAATAACAAGCCATCGCGAACATACACACCGTCACTGGTCGCCTGCATCGTCGAAATCTGGTGCTGCCGCGCGGCGAACGGCCAGTGCTGCGCGAGGTGGCGCGTCGGGCCGCTATCGACACCGATCACGCCGGTCTGACCATCACTCAACCGATTGAAAATCCGCGCCTTCACGGCGGCATAGTTTTCCAGCGTGCCGTGGCGATCAAGGTGGTCGGGCTGAACGTTCAGCAGGACAGCGACATCGGTATCAAGGCCGGGCGTCAGGTCGATCTGGAACGACGAATATTCCAGCACGTAATGCAGGTTCGCCGCGAACGGCGGCAGGTCCAGCACAGCCTTGCCGATATTGCCGCCGAGAGCCACGTCGCAGCCCGCCGCCTCCAGCAAATGCGCGGTCAGGGCGGACGTCGTCGATTTGCCGTTCGTGCCGGTGATCGCAACGACCTTGCCGGGCATTCCGAGATGGCGGCGCTCGCGGCAGAACAGTTCGGTGTCGCCGATGATCTCGACCCCGGCGGCGCGGGCGCGCTCAACGATGGCGTGCGGCTGCGGATGCGTCAGCGGCACGCCGGGCGAAAGCACCAGCGCGTGCAAACGAGGCCAGTCCCAGCTTTCGGGCGGCGTGGCCGTTGCGCCAGCGTCCGCGGCCTTTTCGCGCGCGCCCGCGTCATCGTCCCACGCGACGACCTGCGCGCCGCCGGCAATCAGCGCGCGCACCGTCGCCAGCCCGGACACACCGAGGCCGAACACTGCCAGTTTCTGGCTCGCGCAATGCGTTACGGGGATCATGGTCTTACCCTAACGTAGTTTGAGCGTTGACAAGCCTATCAGCGCAAGCACCACCGCGATGATCCAGAACCGGACGACGACCGTGGCCTCGGCCCAGCCCTTCTGCTCGAAGTGATGGTGCAGCGGGGCCATCCGGAACACGCGCTTTCCGGTGAGCTTGTAGGACAGCACCTGCACGATCACCGACAGCGTCTCCAGCACGAACAGCCCGCCGATGATCGCCAGCACGATCTCGTGCTTGGTTGCCACCGCGATCGCGCCGAGCGCGCCGCCCAGCGCCAGCGAGCCGGTATCGCCCATGAAGATCATGGCCGGCGGCGCGTTGAACCACAAGAACCCGAGCCCGGCCCCGACCAGCGCGCCGCATACTACGGCAAGCTCACCGGTGCCCTGGACAAAATGAATTTGCAGATAATCTGCAAAGATCGCGTTACCGACGAGATACGAAATGATCCCGAAGGCGGCCGCCGCGATCATCACCGGCACGATCGCCAGCCCGTCGAGACCGTCGGTGAGGTTCACCGCATTGCCCGCCCCGGCGATCACGATCACGCCCAGCACAATGAACAGCGGGCCTAGGTCAATGAGCACGTCCTTGAAGAACGGCACGGCCAGCGACGACGAAAACCCCGCCTCGCCGATCTGCATGATCGAGTAGGCGGCGACGCCCGCGATCAGCAGTTCGAGCAACAGCTTGACCCTGCCGGAGAAGCCGCCAGTCGAGCGTTTCGTGACCTTGAGGAAATCATCGACGAACCCGATCGCGCCAAAGCTCAGCGTGAGCGCCAGCACGACCCAGACGTACTGGTTCGACAGGTTGGCCCAGAGGATCGTCGCCACCCCGACGCCGAGCAGGATCATCAGCCCGCCCATCGTCGGCGTGCCCTGCTTCGTCAGGATGTGCCCCTGTGGCCCGTCCGTGCGGATCGGCTGGCCTCGTCCCTGGCGCAGGCGCAGCAGGTTTATGAGCCCCGGCCCGAACAGGAACACCACGAGCAGCGCCGTCATGATGGCTCCGCCCGTTCGGAAGGTAATGTAGCGGAACACGTTGAGGACCGGGAACTGATCGGCCAATTCAACGAAAAGATATAACATCGGTCCCCGTCGAGCGCCTGTTGTGTCGGGCGCGAAGTTTGGTTGTCTCGCGCGTGGTTTATAGCGTCTGGGCCACTGATGCGCGGGACGGCGCCTGCGCACTCAACACCTGAAGCACCGCCTCCCTGTCGCAGAAGGGATAAGTGCGCCCGGCGATGATCTGGCCGGTTTCGTGTCCCTTTCCAGCGATAAGCAAAACGTCATCACGGCCAAGCTCGGAAATGGCTGTGGCTATCGCTTCGCGCCGGTCCGGGACATCACGCGCGCCAGGAGCGGCCCGCATGATTTCCTGCCTTATCATGGCCGGGTCTTCCCCGCGCGGGTTATCGTCGGTGATGTAAATTCTTTCAGCGCGTTGTTGCGCGATCGCCCCCATCTCGGCGCGCTTGCCCCGGTCGCGCTCGCCGCCGCAGCCGAAAACTACCGCCACCTTGCCGCGGGCAAACGGCCGCAAGGCAGAAAGCGCGGCGTCCAGCGCGTCCGGCGTATGGGCATAGTCGATGAAAATACCCCCGCCGGACGGCGCGTGGCCCGTCAGTTCCATGCGACCGAGCGCGCCCTGAAGCGAGCCGAGCGCGGCAAAGACCGCCTGCGGATCGCTGCCCGTGGCCAGCGCCAGGCCCGCCGCGGTGGCCGCGTTCGCAACCTGGAATGTCCCCGCCAGCGGCAATGTCACCGGATACACAGCGCCATCGTGGGTGAAGTCCACGCGCTGACCCAAACCATCCGGCCGTGGCGCGGAATAGCTGATCGCCTCGCCCTGCTGGCCCACGGTCCACACCGCCAGGCCGCGCGACCGCGCGACCCGCGCCACGCGCGCGCCCTCAGCCCGGTCGATGTCGATCACGGCAGGTGCGCCGGGCGCGAGCAACTCCGTGAAAAGCCGCATTTTTGCGGCGAAGTAGCTTTCGAAATCAGGGTGATAGTCGAGATGATCGCGCGAGATGTTGGTGAACGCGGCGGCCGCCAGGCGCGTGCCGTCGAGCCGGTGCTGCGCGAGGCCGTGGCTTGAGGCTTCGATCACGCAATGGCTCACGCCGCGCGCCGCCAGATCATCAAGGATCGCGTGGAGCGCAACTGGGTCGGGCGTGGTATGCCGCAGCGGGCGCGAATGCACGCTGCCCTGGATACCGAGCGTGCCGACGCTTCCCGCGCTCAGGCCCTGCGCACGCCAAATCTGGTGAAGGAAGGAAGCGACCGACGTTTTCCCGTTGGTCCCCGTGACGGCCGTCAGGGTCATCGGCTGACGCGAATGGAACCGCGCCGCCATGTGCGCGAGACGCGCGCGCGGCTCATCATCTCGGATGACCGCTACGCCGTCGGGCACATGCGCATCGGGCGTAGCGAGCACGGCGGCTGCCCCAGCGGCCATCGCAGCAGGAATGAACTGCGCCCCATCCGCCTTGGTCCCCGGCAGCGCCGCGAACAGGTAGCCCGGACGCACCTCGCGACTGTCCGCCGTAAGGCCGGTGATGTCGATATCGCGGTCCACGCCCGGAAGGGTGCCGCCCGCCAGCTTGCTCAGCTTCATGATGTTCAAGGCCTCGCCGGAAGCCGCTCCACCATCGGAGTCATTCGGTTAATAGGCCGTGCCGGCGACTTCGTCAAACCCGCGTTCGGGCACCACGTCCAGCAGTGATGCCCCCCGCCGCACCACGGCCGCCGCCGTCGGCGCTGCATTCCACGCCGCCTCGGTCCGCTGTTTCGCAGCCTGCGTCGGCGCTGGTTCATCAATCATAACCAGAACCACATATTGCGGATCGTCCATCGGAAACGCGGCAAAAAATGTACTAATCACCTTTTTTCTGGAGTAACCGCCGGCAATCGGCTTGTTCGCCGTACCCGTCTTGCCGCCCAGCCGATATCCCTTGACCTGCGCATTGCGGCCCGTGCCTTCCAGAACGTTCCGGCGCATGAGCCGGCGCATCGCGTCACTGGTGCTGGAGCGCAACACCTTCTCCGCATGGCGGCGGCCTTCGCCCCGGCTGCGCTTCAGGAAAGTCGGCTTTACGAGATACCCGCCATTGACCAGCGCCGCGCCTGCGGCCGCGAAATTGAGCGGGGCGACGGCAATGCCATGACCATAGGACACCGTCATCGTGGTCGATTCGCGCCAGACTTCCGGCACTTGCGGTTTGGCCGTGGGGGGAAGTTCGGTTTCCAGCGGGGCAAGCAGCCCGAGGCGCTCAAGGAAATCGCGCTGGCGATAGCCACCGACATCAAGGGCAATACGCGCCGCGCCCGTGTTTGACGAGCGGATGAATATCTCGGGCACTGTGGCGTATGTGCTCTTGGCGTACTTGTCGACAATACGGAAGCCGCCGACTTCGAGCGGCTGCTTGATCTTGTAGCGGTCGTCGAGCTTGATGATCCCGTCATCCAGCGCCATCGCCACGGTGAACGCCTTGAACACCGATCCCATTTCGTAGGTGTCGGCCATCAGCCGGTTCTGCCGGTGTGGCTTCAGCGATTCTTCCCGTTGGTTGGGGTCATAATCGGGCAGCGCGCTGAGCGCCAGGACTTCGCCGCTATGCACGTCGAGGACCAGCCCGGCCACCGCCTTGGCCTCGTAATCTTTCAGCGCGCGACGTAATTCATCGCGCAACACATGCTGCAAACCCAGATCGAGCGACAAGCGCACCTGCGGGCGCTCATCCGGCGCGCTGGCGGCCTCGGCGATGTCGCCCGCGCCGTCGATATACGCCTCGATTCCCGCGATGCCGCGATTATCGACATTGGCGTGGCCCAGCACGTGAACCCCGGTCGCACCGGCCGGGTAAACGCGCTGGTTCTCCGTCAACAGCCCGACGCCCGGCAGTCCCAGCCGGTGCACGGCTTCGGCCTGTTTCGGCGTCAGTCCGCGATACAGCCAGACAAACCGCCCATCCCCGGCGAGCTTCTCGCGCAGGGTCGCGGCTTCCTTCTTTGGCAGCACCCGCGCAAGCTTCTCCGCCGCCTCGTCAACATCGACCACGCGCGCCGGATCGCCATATGCCCAGAAGACCTGAAGGTCAGTAGCGAGCAGCCGTCCGTTGCGATCGACCAGGTCCGGGCGGGCGAGCGTGCGCGGCGCTTCGGCGCGATAAACCGCAAGCTGGGGCGCGTCGTCCGGCCCGGCGCCCAACGCGATCAGCCGCGCGGCGACGCCCGCGAAACACACCACCAGCGCCCCGACCACGAGGCTGAGGCGCACCGCATCTGGCCAGCCGCCGCGCCGGCGCTGTGGGGAAGATGCGCTCATGGCTGGCGCCCCCCGCCGCGCGGTTGGGCGATATCTTCAAAGGTCACGATCTGGTCGGCGGACACCGGCTCCATGCCCATCTTCTGCTTTGCAATGGTCTCCAGCCGGTCCGGGCGGGTGAGATAGGTCCACTCCGCCCGCAAGACCGTCAGCGCCCGTGTCTGTTCGCTGATCTCGCGCGACAAGTCACCCGCACGAGCCTCAAGCTGGCGGGTCTCATGCTTTTGCTGGTAGATCAGCATGAGCAACCCAACCATCACGCCGAAAACCGTAAAATTCAGGACACGCATCACAAGAACGCCTTAACCTTCTGATTCTAGACAACTTTGCAGCTTTCCCGGTAAATACTTCCTAACCAAGCGAGCCAATAT
>CAYFVF010000097.1:0-6933 GCA_964346335.1 uncultured Hyphomicrobiaceae bacterium | reverse complement strand
AAGCCATAGCGCTCATAGACGGCGCGGATTTTCTCCGTCATCTGCGCGACGGCGCGCAGCTCTTCCGCCTCGACATCTCTCATGCCTTTGGGGAGGCGGGCCTTCGGGCGCAGCGCCTTCTTGTGCTTTTTGCTCATCAATGAAATCGAGATTTGGCCTCTGTTGCGCCCCTTCTAGCCCATCGGCCTGCGAGCGGCAACACGCACCGACGCGCACGCCGTGCACGCGACAAACAAAAAGCGCCGCGGAAGGCTTT
The DNA here is from genome assembly GCA_964346335.1 of uncultured Hyphomicrobiaceae bacterium. Taxonomy (GTDB): domain Bacteria; phylum Pseudomonadota; class Alphaproteobacteria; order Rhizobiales; family Rhodomicrobiaceae; genus Dichotomicrobium. The sequence goes on along the minus strand of CAYFVF010000097.1, from coordinate 6,677 downwards.
CTGCCTTCCCGGCGCCGGTGTGCGCGCTGCGTGCGTTTGAGCGCGGTTCGCCCGTGCGGGCGTCTTCCGCGCTAAGCCGCGGTGCTCTGGCTCATTCGCGCGCGCTCCATCTGGTCCTTCAGGCGCAGCTTCTCGCGCTTGAGCGACGCAATCCTGAGATCATCGCTCGAGGGATGAGCCAGCTCGGCCACGATCTGCTTCTCAAGCTCGCGATGCTTGCTCGCCAGACCTTCAAGATGCGCATCTAAAGCCATACCATCCTCCATGGTTGGTTGCGAAAAATTTCGCGAAACAGCAGAAGTCTGACATATAAATGACGCAGTGTCTATCTGAGGGGCCGTCCCGGCGCAGGCAATACAATCCAGGGTTGATGAATAGCAACCCGCCTAACGATGGAGCTCACGCTCGCCATAACGCCGTCAACACGAGGAATGGGAGACAGCGGGGGGAACCGCTGCCTCCCGAAGGGCCTATCGAGAGGGTAACCCCGATAGAGCTTTGGTGATAACGGCCTTGCGCAAACCGCGTCAATCACAACCGCCCCCGGCATGGGTGAAACAGGCGGCTGGCTTGCCTTGATCAGCGCAAGCGGTGATACTCATGCAGGCATGAAAGAATACGCGGTCATGGACAACAACGGCGATGGATGGCAGCAACCAACAGCCTGATTTGCGGCAGCGCCTGGCCGAATTGCAGCGCGAGCACCGGCAGCTCGACGCGCAGATCGCCGAGCTTGAGATCGCGCCGTCCGTCAACCAGCTTGAAATGACCCGCATGAAAAAGCGCAAGCTCTGGCTGAAAGACGAGATCGCGCGTCTCGAGGACCAGATTTTCCCCGACATCATCGCCTGAGACCGCGCATATGTGCAAAAATCAGGCACTTGCTTGCCTGCCGGTGCAGCCGCCTTATACTTGATGGCTTTCACGGGCGGGCTTTCCGCCTGATCGGAAGCGGGACGAACACGTGAGCCAACCTGTCGTCGGCATCATCATGGGCAGCCAGTCGGACTGGGCGACGATGCGCGCGAGCGCCAGGCTGCTCGATGAGTTCGCAGTGCCGTATGAAACCCGCATCGTCTCGGCGCATCGCACGCCCGCGCGGCTCTACGAATATGCGCAAATGGCGCGTGAGCGCGGCCTGAAGGTGATCATCGCGGGCGCGGGCGGCGCGGCGCATTTGCCGGGGATGGCGGCGGCGATGACTCCCTTGCCGGTTTTTGGCGTGCCCGTGAAGAGCGCGGCGCTTTCCGGCCAGGACAGCCTGTTATCGATCGTGCAGATGCCCGCCGGAGTGGCGGTCGGCACGCTCGCCATCGGTGAAGCCGGCGCCGCCAATGCCGGGCTGCTGGCGGTGCAGGTGCTGGCGCTGAACGACGCCGCGCTGGCGGACAGGCTTGATAGCTGGCGCGCCGCGCGCACGGGCGACGTGGCTGAGACCCCGAGCGATGATGAGTGAAGCGCTTGCCCCCGGTCGCGTGATTGGCATTCTTGGCGGCGGCCAGCTCGGCAAGATGCTGGCGCAGGCCGCGGCAAAGCTCGGCTTTCGCGTCCACGTGTTCGCGCCGGAAGCTGATGCGCCAGCCGCGCATGTTGCGGCAAAGTTTGTCACGGCGTCCTACGATGACGCGGCCGCGCTGAGCGCCTTTGCGCGCGGCGTTGATGTGCTCACGTTCGAGTTCGAGAACATTCCAGCCGACAGCCTGCGCGTGATCGAGGACATCACGCCGCTGCGTCCGGGGTGTCAGGCGCTGGCAATCACGCAAGACCGGCTGCATGAACGCGACCTGCTGGCCAACGTGAATGCGCCGCAGCCAGGATGGGCGCGGGTTGACGACGCGGCATGCCTCGACGCTGCCTTCGATGCGCTGAACGGCCCCTCTCGCCCGGCTGGGCTGTTTCTGAAGACGCGCCGCGAGGGCTATGACGGCAAGGGCCAGTTCCGCATCCATTCGCGCGACGATCTGGCGCCAGCAGCCGATTGGCTTGGCGGCCGCGACGCCATCCTCGAGCAGGGCGTTCCTTTCGACTTCGAGTTTTCCGTCATCGCCGCTCGGAGCATGGACGGTCCACCCGTGTTCTACGATTCGCCGGCCAACACGCATGCGGATGGGCGTCTTGCGATCAGCCGCGTCCCCGCCCCGCTGACCCGCGAACAGCGCGCGGCCGCGCGGGATGTCACGCGGGCCGTCATGGACGCGCTCGATTATTACGGCGTCCTTGCGGTCGAGTTTTTCGCCTGCCGCGCCGAGGGCGGCATCCTCGTCAACGAGATCGCGCCGCGGGTGCACAATACCGGCCACTGGACGCTGGAGGCCTGCGCGATCAGCCAGTTCGAGAACCATATCCGCGCAATCGCCGGGTGGCCGCTTGGCGCGCCCGAGCGCCACAGCGACGCGGAAATGGTCAACATCATCGGACCGGACATCCACGAGTGGGCCGCCCTGATCGGCTACAACCCCGGGCGCTCGATCCACATTTACGGCAAAACAGACGCCACGCCGGGCCGCAAAATGGGGCACTACACCGATCTTCTGCCGCTGTCGGCGCAAGATTGAACGTGTGCGTTTTTCGCGCCCATACGTCCTTTGACGCCGCCGTATCGATGGACTTGGACGCCGTAGCTTGCTATGTACAAGGCAACAAGCCGGCCATAGTCGGCGCGGCAAGATGTTATTTTGAAACCACCTCGAACGAAGGAGAGCACGTGCAAGTACAAGTTCGTGACAACAACGTCGATCAGGCGCTCCGTGCGCTCAAGAAAAAGATGCAGCGTGAAGGCATCTTCCGCGAAATGAAGCTCCGCAACGCTTACGAGAAGCCCTCGGTCCGGCGCGCCCGCGAGAAGGCCGAAGCGGTGCGGCGCGCGCGCAAGCTGGCGCGCAAGCGCGCCCAGCGCGAAGGACTGCTGCCCAGCAAGCGCAAGGGCCGCTGACTGGGCCACTGATTTGGCCGCTAATTGCGCCGCTGACTGGGCCGTTGGTCTCGGCCCACCACCCATCCCACGCGCATTGCAGGTCACGCGCTCAATGCGCCCTTGCGCCCCCACACGCGGGGCGCGAACCTATTTCGGCCCAAATCCTGATCTAGCCACGACTCATGGCGTGAAGCGGCGCCCGGGAACCGCTCACCATTGCAACACGGGGCTTCTTCAAGGATGCAATCGGTCGTTGGCAGCGCGAAAATCTCGATCTTGGGCGCGTTCATGGCCAGCGTGGCCCTGAGCGCATGTCAGACGAGCAGCGTCACGTCCCAGTTCTCCGCGCCGGAAAGACAAGCCTACCAGGAGCAAAAGCAGAATATTGCTTCGCTCACCCAGGTGGTCGAACAGAACCCGCGCGATCCCGAGGCATTAAACATTCGCGGAACGGCGTACGGCCAGATCGGCGCTTACGAAAAGGCGCTGTCCGATTTCAACGCAGCGATTCGCCTGGAGCCAGAATTTCACCAGGCGTATGCCAACCGCGCACTCGTTCAAGCCAAGATGGGCAACTTGCGCGACGCCCTTGCCGATTACGACCAGGCGATCAAGCTGGAGCCGGAATACGCCATTGCCCACAGCGGTCGCGCCCAAGTTTTTAGCAAGGCCGAGAAATACGACGCCGCACTTGCCGATTACAGCCGGGCGATCGAACTGAATGGCGGCGACCCGTCCATGTACTTCAACCGCGGGCTGGTTTATCAAAAGCTGGCGCAGCACCAGAACGCCATCGACGACTTTGACGAAGCCATCAGTTTCCGGCCTGACGAGATGGAACCGTACTACGCGCGCGGGGTAAGCCGGCTGGCGTTGTCGGATCACGCCGAGGCGTACAAGGATCTCTACAAGGTCGCCGTCGCGCGCCGCGATTCGGTCAAGGCATGGATGCTCGCCGGCCGCGCGGCCGAGGGCGCCGGCGACACGCAGCGTGCAGCCTCGGCTTACCGTCGCGCCTTGCGCCTGAAATCCGATTACGAACCAGCGCGCAACGGCCTGCGCCGCGTCGGTTCTGAAGAGGCCTAAAGCGCAATCCGAAAAGTCTGTCTCGGACTTGATCGGGGATGGGACCCGGTTTTTTGGACACATCGCGCGTGAAATCAGAAGGGATGCGCCTCCAGGCGTCCGGGGCCAGCCATCCGGCTATAACTCTCACGCTTTGCACGCGCCCGCTCGGAAATTCGCTTTCCACGCTCTTGCGCGCGCTCAGCCGTCACAGAGTTTCACTCAGCTTGATTTCGGCGTTGACTTCCGCCGGCTGCCCGCCGGCTTGGATGCGGCGGCGCGCTCGCTAGAACCCGTTTTCGATGGCGCAGACGTTTCGCGCGCCTTGGAGCGCTTTTGAGCAACCTTCGAGTCTGCCTCGCTCGTGCTTGCCATCTGACTTGTGTCCGCGCCGTTTGCCGAGATAACCACCTGCCGGTGCGGATAGGGGATCGTGATGCGCGCCTCATCCAGCGCATACTTGATCGCGCGTGTCACGTCGAAGCGCGTGGCCCAGTAATCCGCGTTGCGGGTCCATGCCCGCACCTGGAGGTTCACCGCGCTGTCGCCATAGCCGGTCACCAGAACCGCCGGGGGGTCCGGCCGGCGCAGGATGCGCTTGTCCGCCTCCACGGTTTCGCGCATCACCTCGCGCGCCCGATCAATGTCATCGTCGTAAGAGATGCCGGCATCGAGCACGAGCCTGCGATGCGGATTGCGGCTGTGGTTGACGATCGTGTCCGCCCAGATCTTCGAGTTGGGCACAGCGACACAAAGCCCCTCGAAATCCTTGAGCTTGGTCATGAACAGGCCGATCTCTTCGGCCGTGCCGCTCTTGCCCGCCCCCTCGATCCAGTCGCCGACCTTGAACGGGCGCAGGATCAGCAGCATCAGCCCGGCGGCGACGTTCTGCAGCGTGCCCTGGAGCGCCAGGCCGATGGCGAGGCCAGCGGCGCCAATCACCGCGATCAGGCTGGCAGTCTGTACCCCGAACTGTGCGAGGACGAGGACAAGCGTGAAGCCGAGGATGACGTAGCGCACGACCTGCGCGAGCACCGGGATCAGGGTCGCGTCGAACTGCTCCGCTTCGCTCAGGCGTCTGCGCAGCGCCCGGGCGGCCCAACCGGCGATAATGTATCCGGCGATGAGAAGGACAACCGCGGAGACCAGGCTCAGGCCGAAGGCCGTCCCTTTTTCGATAAGCTCGCTCGCCAGCGCAGAAAGCTGATTGGCATCGACAAGCGTGTCCAACTCCGCGTCCTTTTAGGCCGATCCCGGCGTGTCACGGCTGACGCCGGCTAAAGCGCCTTGGCGATTTCCTCGGTCATCTTCTTGGCATCGCCCAGCACCATCATCGTGTTGTCCCGGTAGAACAGCGTGTTGTCGATGCCGGCGTATCCCGAGGCCAGCGAGCGCTTGTTGAAAATGACTGTGTTCGCCTTCCAGACCTGTAATACCGGCATCCCGTAAATCGGCGATGCAGGATCATCCTCGGCGGCTGGATTGGTTACGTCGTTCGCGCCGATGACATACACGACGTCGACCTGGGAGAACTCGTTGTTGATGTCTTCAAGCTCGAAGACCTCGTCGTAAGGCACCTGCGCTTCCGCGAGCAGCACGTTCATATGGCCTGGCATCCGCCCCGCCACCGGATGGATCGCGTAAGCGACATCGACGCCTTCTTCCTTGAGCGTATCGGCCAGCTCACGTAGCGCGTGCTGCGCCTGCGCCACCGCCATGCCGTAACCCGGCACGATGATGACCTTGGACGCGTTCTTCATCAAGAACCCGGCGTCCTCCGCCGAGCCGCGCTTCACAGTGCGCTCAATGCCGTCATCCGCCGCGGCGGCCTGTTCGCCGCCGAACCCGCCGAGGATCACGGAGATGAAGGAGCGGTTCATGCCCTTGCACATGATGTAGGACAGGATCGCGCCCGAGGAGCCGACCAGCGCGCCGGTTATGATGAGCGCGACATTGCTGAGCGTGAACCCGATGCCCGCGGCGGCCCAGCCAGAATAAGAGTTCAGCATCGACACCACGACCGGCATGTCCGCGCCGCCGATCGGGATGATGAGCAAAACGCCGATGGTAAAGGCCAACAGCGTCAGCGCCCAGAACGCGGCATGCGACTCCGATACCGAGAACGCTACGATCAGCAGCACGATCACCACGCCGATGCCGATGTTGATGACGTGACGAGCCGGCAGCAGGATCGGCTTGCCGGACATCCGCCCGTCAAGTTTCAGGAACGCAATGACCGAGCCGGTAAAGGTGATCGCGCCGATTGCCGCGCCGATCGACATCTCGATAAGCGAGACCGTGAAAATCTCGCCCGGCCCGCCGATGCCGAACGCCGCCGGGGCATTCAGCGCCGCGGCCGCCACGAAAACGGCCGCCAGGCCGACAAGGCTGTGAAACGCTGCGACAAGCTGCGGCATCGCTGTCATGGGGATGCGGCTGGCGATATATGCGCCGAGGCCGCCACCCAACGCGATCCCGGCGAGGATCAGCACGAATTTGAGCGCGTCGGGCGCCGCCACAACCAGCGTGGTGAGCACGGCGATCGTCATGCCCGCCATGCCCAGGTAGTTGCCGCGCCGCGACGTTTCGGGGTTGGACAGCCCCCGCAGTGTCAGGATGAAAAGGACGCCGGCGCCGAGATAGAGCAGCGCGACCAGATCAGCAGGCATGAGACTTCCCCCCGCGCCGCGTTATTGTT
>CAYFVF010000096.1:0-6974 GCA_964346335.1 uncultured Hyphomicrobiaceae bacterium | reverse complement strand
GCCGGCAGGTGAGCGCGCTGGAGCAGGAACTGGGCGCGCCGCTGTTTCACCGGCATGCGCGCGGGCTGTCGCTGACCGAACAGGGCGAGTTGTTGCGCCAGACGGCCGAGGATGTGCTGGTCAAGCTCAACTCGGTCGAATCCATGCTGGCTGACACGCTGTCCGAGCCAAGCGGCGAATTGCGCATAACGACGCCCGCGGGCCTTGGCTCGACCTGGCTGGCGCCGCGCCTGCGCGACTTCATCGAGCGCCACCCACGCATCCAGGTTCAGCTTTTGCTGCGCGACGAGGAGCTCGACCTGAGCAAGCGCGAGGCGGACGTGGGCATATGGCTGCACGCGCCGTCGCAGAAGGACCTGATCCTGCGACGCCTGTTCACGGTGCATTTCCATGTCTACGGATCGAAAGACTACCTGCAACGCAATGGCACGCCGATGGCCGTCGCCGATCTGGATAATCACGCCATCATCACCTACGGCGGCATCCCGTTTCCGCGCCGTGGCATCAACTGGCTGGAGACGGCTGGGCGCGACTGTCACAGTCCGCGCAAGCCGATCATGCGGATCAACAGCATGGACGGGATCAAGCGCGTGGTGAAGCGCGGCATGGGCCTGGCGGTGCTGCCCGATTACCTCGCCTCGGATGAGCCGGACCTGCAGAAAGTGCTCGATGAGGCCGACGTGCCCGCGTTCAACACCTACCTCGTGTATCCGGCCGAGTTGAAGACCTCGAAGCGCGTCGCCGCGTTCCGGGATTTTGTTGTATCCAAGGCGCGCGAATGGGCGTTTTGAATGCTTTTCGTGATACGGGCGGCAGTACGCGGTTAAGGCGCGCCCTGAATTCCTGAGCCATAAGGCGAAAGATGCAACGCAGCCCCCGTCAGCGTCGCACCAATCTCGCCATGTAACGCGTTGCCGAGGGGGTTAGCCGACCTCTCCATCGTCATGATCGTGATCGTGATCGTGCTCATCGTCGTCGAGCTTTTCGACCTCCACCTCGATCTCCAGCTCGCCGATGTCAGCAAACTCCAGATGCGCGTGGAAGTGGTCCCCGGCCCGCAGCGTGCGCTGAACATCGTTGAAGACGATGCGAAGCCCGCCCGGCTGCATGGTCACGCTTTGACCCGCCGCGACCTCCACAGTCGCGACCTCGCGCGTGCGCAGCGTGCCGTCCTCGCCGACGACTTGCGCCTGGAACATACCCGGCCGCGCGAAATCCACATCCGCCCCGGTCAGGGTAACGGCTTCAGCCCCGTTGTTCTGGATGGTCATGTAGACTTCGACGGCATGGGCCATCGTGCCGGTCTCTCCAGTCCACGCGTGGCTCACCGAGATGTTGCTCTTGCTGAATTGCTCGCCATCGTGATGCGCGGTTGCCGGCACCACGGCCAGTATCGCAACCGTGGCTGCGATCAGGATGTGTCGAATCATGAAATGCTCCTTTGAGGGGCCCACCGCCCCGGCTTGGGTTTCTTTTCGCTCGACGGCAGGTCTCCTGGCTCGCGGGTCGTCGCTTTTGACCATCCGCCTTCCCAGCTCGTGTCGAACCAGTGGCATCTTGGAGGCAAGCTTACCGCTCACAGTTGCGGGGGCAGCGCCGGATTTGCACCGGCTTCCCTTTTAGGGCCCTTGCGGGAACCATCGAACGGTGCTGACAGTAACTCCGGGCAAAACGTCGCGCAAGCCGCCATCCTGCTGCGTGGCATAAGAGGTTGCGCCCGGCTGCGAGCTGGCGCAAAACAACATGATCGCGGGCGCGGCCCGGCCAGGCCCCGGTCTGTCAAAGAGAACCTGTCACGTGAAAGCGAGAAAACGCTGCGGCGGCAAAACCTGTTGACAAATCGCCCCGGCGCCTTGTGGTGTTGCCACTCGGTTGACCAGAATCTGAACACATGCTTCCAAAAGCCTAATAATAGTGCTATAAACTCTACTTCTTCGGCGAGAAATCGTGGGGTGTCCAGCAACCAGTCGCGCGGCGGCACGGTGCTTTGCAGAAACCTCTCAGGTTTTTTAAGCGTGTCGCATGCGTGCGGCTCGCCTGTTTGGCGTTTGGGACACGCACACGGTTTTCTGTTGTCGAGTTTCGCGTAGCACAGTTGGGTCTTGGGGGCAGCAACGCGCCGCCGTTTGGGGCGATGGCGGCAATTTTGTTGGTAGCGCTGTGTATCTACGCGGTCACGCAAGGCGGATAACCCGCGTCGTCCGGCATGGGTCGGCCGGCGCCAGACAAGCGAGATCGTAAACAATGGCTGCAAAAAAGTCGCTGCAAAGAAACGGCTTCAAGACAAACGAATATGTTGTCTATCCGACACACGGCGTTGGACGGATCGTAGGGATTGAAGAGCAGGAAATCGCCGGGAGCAAGCTGGAGCTGTTCGTCATCAATTTCGAGCAGGAAAAGATGACGCTGCGCGTGCCCACGATGAAATGCGAGAATGTCGGGATGCGCAAGCTGTCCGAAGGCGCGATCGTTGACAAGGCAATGGCGACGCTGCGTGGCCGCGCGCGCGTGCGCCGCATGATGTGGAGCCGCCGCGCGCAGGAATACGAAGCGAAGATCAACTCTGGCGATCTAATCTCGATTGCCGAGGTTGTACGCGACCTGCACCGCGCCGACAGCCAGCCGGAACAGTCCTATTCAGAGCGCCAGCTTTATGAGGCCGCGCTTGAGCGCATGGCTCGCGAAATCGCTGCCGTTCAGGACGTCGATGAAGCCGTGGCGACACGCCGCATCTGCGACGCGCTCAACAAGACCCGCGCCGCCGCCGTTGCCAAGGAAGCTGCCGATGCCGAGGCCGCAGCGGCCCAAGCCGAAGTGCGCGCCGCCTGAGCCCGCGATTTTCCGCGACCGCGAACACTGCGAAAGGACGGGCGTGAGGCTCTCGCGCCGGTCCTTTTCGTTTGCGCCGGTGGCTGCGCGTGTGCGCGCCGAGTGATCCTGCGCGGCAGTTTTCCGGTAGAATGACAAGCGATGTCATTGCAGCCATGCCATCGATAGCGCCCGTTCAACGAAGGCCGAATCGCTGAACAGGCTCAAATTTCTTGTTTTGTCGCACGTTCGGACGCAAGACCGGTTCCCACGTTTGCTGAAAGTGCGCTAACGGCGTGTCATGCCCCGCACGACCACGGCGCGACGGAGAGCCAGCATCGAGATGATACAGCAGCACAGCGACGAGCACATGGGTGACGCGGCATCGGCGAGGCCCGAAGCGGCATCCCATGACGCGGAAGACGGTACCGGCTTGCCTCCCGCGCCTGCGGGCAGCGAACGCATCCTGATCTGGCCGCACCGCTCGCTGGGGCGTGACGGCACAATGGTGGTGATGAGCGTTGCCGCAACCGGCTTCGCCATCGTCACGGCATGGGTTGCCGCGCCTGCCGCCTGGTTCGTGCTGATTCCGGCCATCATTTGTTTCGCCAGCCTTGCCTTCGCGTTCTGGCTCAACACCCGCCGCGCCACCCGCTTCGAGATCATCGACATTACCGACACCATGCTGCGCGTGATGACCAGCTATCTCGGGCGGCATGACGTGGTGGACAGCTTCAATCCGCATTGGGTGCGCATCGAACTGAGCGACGCCCACAAGATCGAGAAGCGCCTCATCCTCAGTGAAAGCGGTCGAGCCGTTTCCATTGGGGATTGCCTGTCCCCAGCAGAACGCGGAGACCTCGCTGCGACCCTGCGCCAGCATGTTGCAAACGCGCGCGACGCGTAAGGCAGGGCCGAAGGGGGCCGCCACTCCAGCCAACTCAAGCCTCCAGCGCCTCCATGAGCCGCTCGCGCGCTTTCTCGCGCGCCCAGTCGCTCTCGATCTTCTTGCCCGCGCGGTCCATGACGTAGAACACGTCGACGACCTTCTCGCCGAATGTCGCCACATGCGCCGATGCGATGTTGAGGTTCAGCGAAGCGAGCGCATCCGCCAGGTCATACAGCAGGCCGATCCGGTCCAGCCCGTTCACCTCGATCACGGTCAGCTCGTTTGACAGCGTATTGTCGATCAGCACGTCCGGCTCGACGCTGAAAGGCTCCAGTTTCGGCTTGGCGCGGCGCTTCTCCGCCATCAACTTCTTCAGATCACGGTCCCCGGCCAGCATTTCCCGCACGCTGCGCGCGATCCGCTCCGAGCGCTCCAGCTCTTCCGAATCGTCGGGGAAGGCGCGCTGAATGCTCAGCGTGTCCAGCGCCATGCCGTCGCGGGTGGTGTAGATATGCGCGCCGACAATGCGCGCGCCTGCCGCAGCGCACGCCCCGGCGAAAATCGCCAGCAACCGCGGGTGATCCTTGGTGAACAGCGTCAACGCGGTCGCGCCCATGCGCGGCGTGGTCTGCGCGTCATGCGCGAACGGCGTTGGATCATCCTCGCAGTGGCGCATGAGTTCGGCATGCTTGACCTGCTCTTGCAGATCACTGCGCAGCCAATAGGCCGGGTAATGCCGCTCTATAACCCGCTCGGCCGCCGCTTCCGGCCAATCGCTCAAGCGCTCACGCAAGCCGGTTTGTGCCCGGCGGATCTGCGCCTCGCGGCTTATCTGCGTGTGGCCGCCAGCCAGAACCGGCTCTGTCTCGTTATACAGTCCGCGCAGGAGCTGGCCTTTCCAACCCGTCCACACGCCCGGTCCGACCGCGCGAATGTCCGCCGCCGTCAGAATCACCAGAAGCTTGAGCCGCTCCGGGCTTTGCACGATGCCGGCGAAATCGCGGATCGTTTTCGGGTCGGCAATGTCGCGGCTCTGGGCAAACTCGCTCATCACGAGGTGGTTTTCGATCAGCCATGCCACGGTCTGGGTTTCCACCGCGCTCAAGCCCAGGCGCGGGCACAGGGCACGCGCGACCTTCGCCCCGGCAATGGAGTGGTCTTCCTCGCGGCCCTTGGCGATGTCATGGAGAAACGCGGCGACGAACAGCGCCCGGCGGTTCTGAATATTACGGATGATCTCGGTGGATAGCGGCAGTTCGCTCGCCAGATCGCCATCCTCGATTTCCGAGAGCACGCCAACGGTGCGGATCAAGTGCTCGTCCACCGTGAAGTGATGGTACATGTTGAACTGCATCATCGCGACGACCCGGCCAAAATCGGGGATGAACCGGCCGAGAACGGCGGCCTCGTTCATGCGCCGCAGGGTTATCTCCGGGTTCGCGCGCGACGTCAGCAGCTTGAGAAACAGCTTGTTGGCTTCGGGGTTGGTGCGCAGATCCTCGTCGATCAGCCGCAGCGAGGCGCGCATCAGGCGGAAGGCTTCAGGATCGAACATCACCTTGTGCTCTTCGGCCAGCGCGAAAATGCGGATCATGTTCAGCGGATCGGTGCGAAACGCGTCCGGGCGCTTGACCGTGATACGGCCATTGTCGATGCGAAAATCGGTCGTTGCGCTCAGCTTGGCGCGTTTGCGCCAGTTCAGCCCTGCTAGCATGTTGCCCAGCGAGGGCGTGGACTTGAGCTGGCGCATCTCCAGGCTGGAGCAAACGATCCGCGTGAGATCGCCAACCTCCTTGGCGACGAGGAAATAATGCTTCATGAACCGCTCGACCGGGCGAAGATGGTCGCCACTTCGGTAGCCGAGCTTTTCCGCGAGGACCAACTGCAAATCGAAGCTCAGGCGCTCTTCCGGCTTGCCAACAAGAAAATGCAAATGGCAGCGGATCGTCCATAGGAAGTCCTCGCAGCGGCGATAGTTGCGCTGTTCGGTCGTGTTGAAGATGCCCAGCGTAACCCAGTCCTTGGCCCCGCTTTCGGGATAAAGATACTTCGTCAGCCAGTGGAGCGTGTGCAGGTCGCGCAGCCCGCCCTTGCCGTCCTTTACGTTGGGCTCGACACGGTAGCGCGAATTGCCGGATCGCTCGTGCCGCGCGTCGCGTTCGGCGAGCTTGGCCTCGATAAATTCCTTTTCCGTGCCCGAGACGATGGCGCTGTTGAACTTTTCCTGAAAGCGGGCGAACAGCGCCTCATCCCCGAGGATCAGCCGCGAATCCAGCAGCGAGGTGCGGATCGTCATGTCCTGGCGCGCGAGCGTGATGCAGTCATTTATGGTGCGCGTCGCGTGGCCCACCTTGAAGCCGAGATCCCACAGGAAATACAGAATGCTCTCGACGACGCTCTCGCCCCACGCGGTCTGCTTGGCCGGGCGCAGGAACAACAGGTCGATGTCGGACTTCGGCGCGAGCAGTTCACGCCCATAGCCGCCCGTTGCAATCACGGTGAGCTGTTCGGCTGTCGACGGGTTGGTGGCACGGTAGATGTGGCTGGCCACGAAATCGTAGATCAACCGGATCAACTCATCCTGAAACAGCGAGATATTGCGCGCGCAGGCGCGGCCATCGCCGGTCGCGTTGAGTTCAGCCTCTGCCGCCGCGCGCGCGCTGCGCACCACGCCCTTGAGCGCTTCGAGCGCGGCGGGACGCAGGGCTGGCCCTTCGCCGTGGCGTCGCCACAAGGCGGTGAGTTCGGCGCGCGCGGCCTCGGGATCGAAATATGGCGCCGCGGGCATGGCCTCGGGCGTGATGGTTGAGACGCGTTGTTCCATAAACCGCAGGGTACATCAGAACGCTGCCCCACGCATCCAGGGCGCGATGCGGGGCAACAGCCGCGGGCTTTCCATAAGACCAGACAATTGTCACACGCGTTGCTGCCGTGAACGGCTTCGCCTGCCCTTGTCAGCGCGATCCGGAGAGTGGTGACGGGTTACAGGTTACACTGCACGGCGAAGCAGACAAATGAAGCCGCATCCCGGTTCACCCGGAATGGATGCGGCTCTCGCCGTGTCTGGCTGCTCGGCAAACGGGAGACCAGGCGATCCCGGTCCGGGTTTAGCGCCGGCGACGCTGTCCCAGCCCCATTTCCTTCGCGAGTTGCGAACGCGCGGCGGCGTAGTTCGGCGCGACCATCGGGTAGTCATGCGGCAAACCCCACTTCTCCCGATAATCTTCCGGCGTCATGTTGTAATGCGCGCGCAAATGCCGCTTCAGCGACTTGAACT
>CAYFVF010000095.1:0-6986 GCA_964346335.1 uncultured Hyphomicrobiaceae bacterium | reverse complement strand
GCGATCTCGCCCATGAACGCGTTCCTGATCCTCACCGGTATCGAGACGCTGTGCCTGCGCATGGAGCGCCAGTGCGAGAACGCTCTGAAAGTCGCGCAGTGGCTGGACCAGCGCCCCGAGATTGCGTGGGTTTCCTATGCCGGGCTGGAGGGGAACCGCTATCACGGCCTGATGCAGCGCATCTGCCCGAAGGGTGCCGGCGCGGTCTTCACTTTCGGCCTGAAGGGCGGCTATGACGCGGGCGTCGCGCTGGTCTCCGGTGTCGAGATCTTCTCGCATCTGGCGAATATCGGCGACACGCGCAGCCTCATCATCCATCCTGCCTCGACCACCCATAGCCAGTTGACCTCGCAGCAGCGCGCACAGGCCGGCGCGGGCGACGACGTGGTGCGCCTGTCCATCGGGCTGGAGTCGGTCGAAGACATCATAGGCGATCTGGAGCGTGCCCTCAGCATCACCTGAACCGCCCCGGGCCAGGCCGCTGTGCCAGAATCGCGTTAACAAGACCGCGCAAATTTGTATCGAGCGCGTAACGGCGCTTGCGCCGCCATGATTTCGTTGCACAACTCCTCGCGCGAGGCTTAAGCGGCCCGCGCATCCCTTGTCTTGTTCGACAATCCAGAAAGGATCACAGCATGTCCCGCATGATGCTTGCCGGAATCGCGGCGCTGATCTGCGGCGCTCTTCTCGCCCCGCCCGCCGCGCACGCGCTGCGCGATGATGTTCAAGCGGCGGTGGACGCCGTGGAGCGGCTGCGCGCAGATGACGTCAAGATCGCCGAGTATTGCGCCATTCTCGAAGAGATCGACGCCGCCGGCGACGATGATGCGAAGCTCGAAACGGCCTTCAACAAGCTCGATACCTTCTACGAAAACCTTGGCGATGAATATTCCGCGATGTTCGCCGTGGAGGACGAACTGGACCCGGGCTCGCAGGACGCCCAGGCGCTCGACGACGCGTTCTCCGCGCTTGACGCCGAATGCCAATCCTGACGCGCCGGTTTCACCGCCGCGCAAGGCGCACGCGTCCACCGTGGCGCGCGCGCCGCTGCCTGCTCGCGACAAGTCCGGCGTAATCCTCTTGACTCGAGGCCGCATAACCGGCTCCTAACGGGGCAGCAAAGCGTTCCACCCAATTCGCGCGACGAGATTATGAAGATCAACGGCAACGAAATCCGCCCTGGCAACGTCATCGAGCACAAGAGCAGCCTGTGGGCGGCGGTCAAGATCCAGCACGTCAAGCCGGGCAAGGGGCCGGCTTATGCGCAGGTCGAACTGAAGAACCTTCTGGATGGCACCAAGCTCAACGAGCGCTTCCGCTCCTCGGAGACGGTGGAGCGCGTGCGCCTGGAGCAGAACGATTACCAGTACCTCTATGAAGAAGGCGACATGCTGATCTTCATGGACCTGGAGACCTACGACCAGCTGGAGTTGGCCAGGGAGTTCGTGGGCGAGCGCACCGCGTTCCTGCAAGAAGGCATGCAAGTGACCGTCGAAAGCCACGAGGGCAAACCCATCGGCGTGGCGCTGCCCGACCATGTCACGCTGGAAATCGCCGAGGCCGAGCCGGTGGTGAAGGGCCAGACAGCACAGTCGTCCTACAAGCCGGCGACGCTGGAAAACGGCGTGCGCGTCATGGTGCCGCCGTTCCTGAGCGCGGGCGAGAAAATCGTCGTGGACACCAACGACCTGAGCTACATCCGGCGCGCCGATTGACCCGCAAGTTGCGAACGCCGGAGACCATCGAGAGACCGTCATCGTGAGACAGAGGCTGAGCGTCATCACGCTGGGCGTGAGCGACCCTGATCGCGCCGCCGCCTTTTATGCCGGGCTTGGGCGGCAGCAGATCGAAGACGGTGGCGGCGAAAACGCACCTCGGATTTTCAAGCTGGGAGCGAAAACGCTGCTGGCGCTCTACGACTGGAACCTGCTGGCTGAAGACGCCACTTTACAGCCTGCCGCGCCGGCATCGTTCCGGGGCATCACCCTCGCGCAGTGCCTTGAAAGCCCGGAGGCCGTCGACGCTGCCCTCGCGGACGCCGAACGCGCAGGCGCAACGATCCTGAAGCCCGCTGCGCCGACCTTCTGGGGCGGCTACGGCGGCTATTTCGCCGACCCGGACGGCCATGTCTGGGAGATCGCCCATAACCCGTGGTGGTTTGACGCCGAAGGCAACGTCATCGACGATCAGCCACAGCCAACGGACTGACGAACAAGCCATGCCGGTTTCCGCGCTCATGAACGTGATGATCAGCGCCGCGCGCAAGGCGGGCCGCGGCCTGGCGCGTGATTTCGGCGAGGTCGAACACCTGCAAGTGTCGCGCAAGGGGCCGTCAAATTTCGTCACGGCCTCTGACATGCGCGCGGAAAAGGTACTGTACGAGGAGCTGTCCCGCGCACGTGAAGGTTATTGTTTCCTCATGGAAGAACGCGGGCGGATCGAGGGGCCGGACAAGACGCACACCTGGATCATCGACCCGCTGGACGGCACTACCAACTTCATGCATGGCATCCCGCTGTTCGCGATCTCGATCGCGCTGGAGCGCGAAGGCGAACTGGTCGCAGGTCTGATCTATAACCCCGTCACGGGCGACACGTTCACCGCCGAAAAGGGCAAGGGAGCCTTCCTCAACGACCGGCGGCTGCGGGTTGGCGCGCGCGCGCATCTGCGCGACGCCGTGATCGTCACGGGCATCCCCCATCGCGGCAAGGAAGGCCATGAGCGTCACCTCGCCGAGCTGGGCACCGTGATGCCGCAGGTCTCCGGCATCCGCCGCACCGGCTCGGCAGCGACGGACCTGGCCTGGGTGGCGGCCGGGCGGTTCGACGGATACTGGGAGCGCGGCATCCAGGCATGGGATATGGCTGCCGGCATCGTGCTCGTGCGCGAGGCGGGCGGGTACGTGTCCGACGCCGATGGCGGGCGCGACATGCTGAGCAAGGGCAGCATCGTCGCGGGCAACGAGGCGATCCAGCGCGACCTGCTCAAGCTCGTCGCCCGCCGCCCGGCGCGGGCCTGAAAGCGGCCCAAGCGCCATCAAGTTAACGTTTTGCTGTGCGGTGAAATCCTTTAAGAAGGCGCGAAGAACCAGCCTGCGCGGGGCGCGGGTATCATAGAACGAACAGGCAGAGCACGGATCATGGCGAAATCGGGGTTTGAGACGACACTTTCGCGGCCACAGGTCTTCGTGTGGCGCATGGTCCTGTTCATCGTGCTGTCGGGTTTCATCGCCGCGCTGCTCTATGAAGATATATCCGACGCGTTCATGGCGAACCCGGCGCTGAACGGGCTGATTCTGGGCGTATTATTGCTCGGCATCCTTTATGCGCTCCAGCAGGTCTTGCGGCTTTATCCGGAAATCCGCTGGGTCAACAGCTTCCGCATCTCCGATCCCGGTCTGGCCGCCGAGCGCCCGCCGGTCATGCTCGCGCCCATGGCGACGATGTTCCGCCGCCGGCAGGGCCAGGCGCAGGTGTCGCCCGTCGTGATGCGATCGATTCTTGATTCGATCGGCTCGCGCCTTGACGAAGCCCGCGAGACCACGCGCTATCTCGTCGGGCTTTTGATCTTTCTCGGGCTACTCGGCACGTTCTGGGGCCTGTTGCAGACGATCCAGTCGGTCGGGCAGACGATCTCCTCGCTCAACACCACCACGGCGGAAAGCGCGCTCATATTCGAGGAGTTGAAATCCGGGCTGCAAGCGCCCCTGAGCGGCATGGGCACGGCATTCTCGTCGTCGCTTTTCGGCCTCGCCGGCTCGCTGATCCTCGGCTTTCTGGATCTTCAGGCTTCGCAGGCGCAGACACGGTTTTACAACGAGCTTGAAGAGTGGTTGTCCGACATCACCGAGATGGCGCCCGAAACCGGGAGCGCCAACGCGGTACAGGGCACGCCAGCGCAGATGCGCTTTGCCATGCTGGATATGCAGCGCAGCATCACCGATCTGGGCGAAAAGATCGAACACAGCGGCGGCGTTGGCGGCAACGCCGAAGCGACCGAAGCGATCCGCGAGTTGTCCAACGGCATCGACCGGATGGTGAAACAGATGCGCGCGGAGCAGAAGATCGTCCGCGAATGGGTCGACGAGCAAGCGCAGCAGCAGTCCGAACTGGCCGCGGTGCTACGTGAACAGAACCAGTTGGCCGGGGCCTTGCGCGATATCGCCGCGCGCGCCCCGCGCCGGGAACGCTGACACGCGCAGCGGCTGAAACGTTAAGGAGACGGCATCATGTCACGCGCGCGCACGGGGCGGCGCATTACCGGGGACTACTGGCCGGGCTTCGTGGACGCGATGGCCACGCTGCTGCTGGTCATGACGTTCCTGCTCTCTGTGTTCATGCTGGCGCAGTACTTCGTGACGCTGGAGGCCAGCAACAAGGACAGCGCGCTCGCGCGCCTTAACGCCCAGATCTCCGAACTGACCGAGCTTCTGGCCCTGGAGCGCTCGGAAAAGCGGTCGCTGGAGGACGAACTCGCCAGCTTGAGCGCTTCGCTCGACCAGGCCCGCGAGCAGCGCGATCAGCTTCGCAGCCAGTTGAACCAGGCCGGCGCGCGCGGGGAAACGGCTGATGAGCGGATTTCGTCGCTGCAAGACGAGTTGCAAGCCGAGCAGGAAGTCTCGGCGCGCGCGCTCGCCAGGGTGGAATTACTGAACCAGCAGCTTGCCGCCCTGCGCCGGCAAATCTCTCAGCTCTCTGCCGCGCTGGAAGCCGCCGAGGACAGCGAAGAAGAAGCGAAAGCGCAAATCGCCAATCTCGGCCGCCGCCTGAATGCAGCGCTGGCGCGGCGGGTACAAGAACTGTCGCAATACCGCTCGGATTTCTTTGGCCGGCTGCGCGAGGTGCTGGGCGACCGTCAGGACATCGAGATCGTTGGCGACCGCTTCGTATTTCAGGCCGGCGTATTCTTCGACACCGGCTCGGCGGAAATCAGCCCGCCGGGACAGGAAGAACTCGTCAAGCTGGCGGCGATCCTGAACCAGTTGCGCGGCGAAATACCCGACGAGATCGACTGGGTCCTGCGGGTTGACGGCCACACCGACAAGCGCCCCATCACTACGCCGGAATTTCCCTCTAACTGGGAGTTGTCCACCCAGCGCTCGGTGAACGTCGTCAAGTTTCTGGTCGGCAAGGGCGTGCCCGCCACCCGCCTGGTCGCGGCGGGCTTCGGCGAATTCCAGCCGCTGGCGGAGGGTGACAGCGAGGAGGCGCTGCGGCGCAACCGGCGCATCGAACTCAAGCTGACCCGCAAGTAAATCCGGCGCATGTTGCGTGGGCGAGGCTGAATGACACCACAGGCGTTATTTCCCGGCCCCGTCAAATGGTGTATTCACACAGGCTCGGAAGCGGCCTAGAGATTCGCACGGCCCGCGCGCCATTCGCCCCGAGCCCCATGCCCGACCAGCGCAGACACGAAGGCCAAACACGTTATGAACGAAGCAAAGCCCGACAACCTCATCGAAGGGACGACCGGACCATGGGAGATGGTCATCGGCATGGAGGTTCATGCCCAGGTCGTGTCCAAGGCCAAGCTGTTCTCCGGCGCCTCGACCGATTTCGGCGGCACGCCCAACGATCATGTCAGCCTCGTCGACGCTGCCATGCCGGGAATGCTGCCGGTCATCAACGAGGAGTGCATCCGCCAGGCGATCCGCACGGGTCTCGGCCTGCGCGCCAAGATCAACCTGTATTCCGTGTTCGACCGGAAGAACTATTTTTATCCGGACCTGCCGCAGGGCTACCAGATCTCGCAGTACAAGCACCCGATCGTCGGGGAGGGCCGGGTGATCCTCGACATGCCCGAGGGCTACACGGTCGAAGTCGGCATCGAGCGCGTGCATCTGGAGCAGGACGCGGGCAAGAGCCTGCACGACCAGCACCCGGATTATTCCTACGTCGACCTGAACCGCTCCGGCATCGCGCTGATGGAGATCGTCTCCAAGCCCGACCTGCGCTCATCGAGCGAGGCGAAGGCCTACATCAACAAGCTGCGCACGATCCTGCGTTACTTGGGCACCTGCGACGGCAACATGGAACAGGGCAGCCTTCGCGCGGACATCAACGTGTCAGTGCGCCAGCCGGGCGAGGAGCTCGGCACGCGATGCGAGATCAAGAACGTCAACTCGATCCGCTTCATCGGCCAGGCGATCGAGCACGAGGCGCGCCGCCAGATCGAAATCCTCGAAGACGGCGGCAGCATCGACCAGGAGACCCGCCTGTTCGACCCGCGCGCGGGCGAAACGCGGCCCATGCGCACCAAGGAGGAGGCGCATGATTATCGCTATTTCCCCGATCCCGACCTGCTGCCGCTTGAGCTGACCAGCGGTTACGTCAAGGAGATCAAGAAGGCGCTGCCCGAGTTGCCGGACGAGAAGAAAACCCGGCTGATGGACGAGTATGGCCTCACCGCGTATGACGCGGGCGTGCTGGTGAGCGACCAGGCTTACGCCGAGTTTTTCGAGACGGTGGCGAAAGGCCGCGACGCGAAGCTCTCCGCCAACTGGGTCATGGGCGACTTTTTCGCCGCGCTCAACCGGCTCGACCGCGACATCACCGACCCGCCCGTCAGCGCTGATCAGCTCGGCGAACTGATCGACCTGATTTCCGACAAGACGATTTCCGGGCGCATCGCCAAGGATGTCTTCGAGATCATGCTGGAAAGCGGCGACTCGCCCGGCAAGATCGTCGAGGACCGCGGGCTGAAACAGGTGACCGATACCAGCGAGATCGAGAAGGTCGTGGACGAGGTGATCGCGGCGAACCCGCAGCAGGTCGAGCAGGTCAAGACCAAGCCCAAGACGATCGGCTGGTTCGTCGGCCAGGTGATGAAGGCGACCGGCGGCAAGGCCAACCCGGCGACGGTCAACGAGATCCTGCGCAACAAGCTGGAGGTGGCGGAGTAGGCGCAGCCGCTTCATTCCATGGGATCGAGCGGTGTTGTCGAGAGGTCGCCGAGAATGAAGGGCGCAGCGCTGGCGCCCTTTTTCA
>CAYFVF010000094.1:0-7024 GCA_964346335.1 uncultured Hyphomicrobiaceae bacterium | reverse complement strand
ATGAGCGAGTTGCGGGTCGCGGTGATGGGCGCGGCGGGACGCATGGGGCGGGCGTTGGTCCGCGCGGCATATGACGATCCGCATTGTACGCTTGTCGGCGGCACCGAGACGCCGGACTCGCCTTCTGTAGGCAGCGATCTCGGCGAGTTGTTAGGGGAATCCGCGCTTGGCGCATTCGTGAACGCCGACCCGCTGGAACTGTTCACCCGCTGCGAGGCCATCCTCGATTTCACGACGCCATCCGCGACCGTCGAATATGCCGGTCTGGCGGCGCAGGCGCGCATTGTCCACGTGATCGGCACTACCGGCTTTTCTGAGGACGATGAGCAACGGATCGCCACGGCTGCGCGTCACGCCACCATCGTGAAGGCCGGAAACATGAGCCTCGGCGTCAACCTGCTGACAGCGCTGAGCGAAAAGGTCGCCGCGGCCCTCGATGCCGACTACGACATCGAGATCGTCGAGATGCACCACCGCCATAAGGTCGACGCGCCGTCGGGTACCGCACTGATGCTCGGCGAAGCTGCGGCAGCCGGCCGCCAGGTTGCGCTGGAGACCCACGCTGTCAAGACCCGCGAGGGGCGCACTGGCGCGCGCCGCAGCGGCGATATCGGCTTTGCGACCTTACGCGGAGGCGACGTCGTCGGCGAGCATACAGTGATCTTCGCGGGCCAGGGCGAGCGCGTTGAGCTGACCCATCGCGCCACCGACCGGCAGATTTTCGCGCGCGGCGCGGTCAAGGCGGCATTGTGGGCGCGCGGCAAACCGCCCGGCGTGTATTCCATGCGCGACGTGTTGGGCTTATAACGAGCGTAGCAGCCATAACGGGAGATATGCGAACTCATGCTCGTGCTCGTTCGTCACGGCCAAAGTGAATGGAATCAACGCAATCTGTTTACCGGCTGGCGTGATCCCGACCTCACCGAGCGCGGCATCGAGGAAGCGCGCCGCGCTGGGCATGCGCTGAAGGCTGACGGCGCGCGGTTCGATATTGCCTTCACCAGCGCGCTGGTCCGCGCGCAACATACGCTCAACATCATCCTAGACGTTCTTGGCCAGACCGATATTCCTGTCGAACTGGATGCCGCGCTGAACGAACGCGATTACGGCGAACTCGCGGGTCTCAACAAGGACGAGGCGCGCGAGCGCTGGGGCGCGGAGCAGGTGCATCTGTGGCGGCGCTCGTTTGATACGCCGCCGCCGGGCGGAGAGAGCCTCAAGGACACGGCCGAGCGGGTGCTTCCATATTACGAGGCAAGCATTTTTCCGCACCTCACGGCTGGCAAGTCGGTCATCGTCTCAGCACACGGCAATTCCCTGCGCGCGCTTATCATGCATCTGGACGGCTTGTCGCGCGAAGAAGTCACCGAGTTGAATCTCGCCACCGGCGCGCCGGTCATCTACCGCATAGACGCTGAAGGCCACGTCGCCGGCAAGCGTGAACTGGCCGCGTGAGCAGCCCGCGAAAATTCATAAGTTTTTCGCCAACCCTTTAGCCCTCGTTCAATGCCTGTCTGTCATCCTCGCAATGTTGTTGCGTTGAGAGAGGATGCGGATCATGCGTTGGATTTTGGTCGCGCTGCTTATGGCGCTGGTCGCGCTGGCCGGAGAAAGGCGCGACGCATCGGCCTTCGACCGGCATACGGTGATCGTCAAGCCCGACCTGCCAGAGCGTGCGCGCCGTGCGACCATGCCGGTGCACGGTCTGACGAATGCTCCGCCGGGCTACATTGATTTCTGCCGCCGCAATCCGCGCGCGTGCCAGTCGCAGTCGGCCCTCCAGCGCGTGGCGAGCCACCATGAGCGGGTCAAGCTGACGGCCGAACGCTGGATCAAGCTGATCGCCGTGAACAGCTACATCAACGATCTGATCGAACCCAAGACCGACCGTGATCTTTACGGCGTCGAAGAATTCTGGACGCTGCCGCGCGCCGCCGGAGACTGCGAGGATTATGTTCTGCTCAAGCGGCGCGAACTGATGAAGCGCGGCTGGCCCGAGAGTGCGTTGCTGATCACCGTGGTGCTGGACGAACAGGGCGACGGCCATGCGGTGCTGACCGTGCGCACGGCTCAAGGGGATTTCGTGCTCGATAACAAGCATTCGCGCGTGCTGCTGTGGCGCGACGTGCCCTATACGTTCATCAAGCGCCAGTCTTATCGCGCGCCGCAACTCTGGGTGTCGCTGACGCCGCGGCTGGGCGGCAACGCGGTCGCCACGTCACGTTGAGAAGTCGCGCTGACCGGCTCAGTCCCCCACGTTCTCGATATTGAGCACGCGCCCGCAATGCTTGCAGTGGACGGCGTCGGCGTCGTGTTGCTTCAGCCCGCAATCCGGACAGGTGTGCTGAACCTTGCTTGGGCGGAAGATGACCTGGATGAGCCGCAAGAACAGGCCGACGCCGAACACGAGGATCACCACCGCGAGCAACCGCCCGAGCGTGCCCTGGAGCGTGATGTCGCCGAAACCGGTGGTCGTCAGCGCCGTCACCGTGAAATAAAGTGCATCCAGGTAGTTGTTGATCCCCTCGTTTGTGCGGTATTGCAGCACGAACACCAGCGCGGATATGCCGAACACGAAGACGAGCAGGTTGACAACACTGTTGACGACTTCCTCATGGCGCTTGAAGAACGGCGAGAGTTCGCGCAGGTCGCGCATCATGTGATAAGAGCGGAGTAGCCGGAAGATGCGCAGGATGCGCAGAAACAAGTAGTCCTCGGCGGCCGCGGGCACGAGCAGTGAGGCCAGCACGGCGAGGTCGGTCCAGGTGCTGATCTCGCGGAAATAGCGCCGCCCGCCGCCCGTGGCGATCAACCTCCCCAGCAAATCCAGCGCGATATAGATACCGATCCCGATATCGATGCTGCGCAGCAGCGGAGAGGAAGGCAACGTCGTGACAGCAATGAAATAGATCAGCGTGGCCGCGTCGATCGCGACGAGCGTGAATCGAAAAACGCGGGAATAAGTATGAGTCCCGAAATAGAGATCGCGGAAAAACTTGCTCACAGGCATGCCCAGGCGCTGGCTTGTGCGAAAAGACCGCCGATCATTCACAAATGCCGCGATGGCGCGCAAGCGTAAAAGCCTGCGCTTCCCGGTGTCAGATGTTATCCGCCGGTTTTGCCGGGGCCGGGCGGCGCAGCCACGCGCCCAGGGCAAACGCGCCGTTGCCGATGATCAGCACGGTGGCCGAGATCAGCAGCAGCTTGTTGTACTTGACCGTGATGCCGCTGAGCGGCGCGATGATGTCGGCATGGCCGCCGCTTTCGGCGTAGTAAAGCGCTGCACCCGCAATCGCCGCAACGAAGGCGGTCAGATAGCTCCATCGCGGGATCGCCATGTTGCCCCAGACGCAGAAGAAGATGACCGGCGCGAGGAATAGCGAGGCCGTGCCGCTGACGGCCACGGCGGCATAGAGATCGTCGGTGCCAAGCGCCAGGAACACCAGCCCGCCCAGCGCGAACAGCAACATCGCGATGCGCCCGTTTTCCACCGTCGTCTCGCCCAGGCCCATGTCGGCGACGGTCAGCTTCGCCGCGCTGGAGAACGTTGAATCAAGCGTGGAGATCGCCGAGAGCACCAAAGCCAGGTTGACCAGCATCATGGTGGTGTCGCCCAGAAGCCGGGTAAGCACGGCCATCATCTGCTCGCCGGCTTGCGCCTCCAGCCCGGCGACGACGCCCAGCAGCGAGAAACCGATGATGCAGATCACGCTGATCCAAGCCGCATGAAGGAAGCTCGCGCGCGTCGTGCGCCGGTCCGCGATAAAGCCGCGATCCATCATGACCGGGTCATGCATCGGGTAGCTCCAGACCTGCAATAGCGCGACCAGCAGCAGGTTCCAGCCGTTTTCCAGCACCAGCGGGCTGCTTGCGCCGATCGCCGCGAAGGAGGTTTCCGGCAGGTCGATCAGCGCGATCAGGATCAGGAACAGCAAAGCCAAAAACAGGCTCATCTGCAGTACGTCGGTGCGCAGCGAGGCGCGCAGGCCACCAATCATGGAATACGCCAGCGTGACGATGGCGGTGATGCCGATTGCCAGCAGATAGGCGGTCGAGCCTGCGACGCCGAAGATGATGCCGACCACCAGCAGGTTGGCGAACACCTCGCTGATCAGGCGCAGCGCGATCAGGAAGTTGTAGGTGCTGGTGCCCAGCCGGCCGAAGCGCGCGCGCATGAAGTCCTGAATGCTCAGCGCGCCATGGCGGAAGCGCAAGCTATCGACGATCGCCCAGCCGGTCAGGAACGACAGGTAATAGGCCGCGTAGGCGATGCCCCCGGCGATGCCGAAATAGAAGCCGAGGATCGCTGCAGTAAGCAGTGAGCGCGCGAAGATCCAGGTCGTGACCTGCGATAGCGTCAGCGTGAGGACACCCGGCGGCCGGCCGCCCTCGGCCCAGCCGCGATAGAAGCTCTGAGGATCGCGCGCGAGCGGCGAGATGAAGACACTCATCAGGATGAGTGCGGCAAGCGCGGCAATCAGCAGTTCGGTCATGCAACTCCCCTGTCGGTTCGTGGTCCGGGCTTAGAGCGGCATCCGATCAGACCGAATTGTTTCAGCCTTTCGTCATTGCCGGACGTGAAGGTGTGGACGGCCCCGCCATCCGGCATCGCAATGTGCCATATACGGGGTCGTTGTTTGAACGCCACCAAGAGGGGAGCCGTCCACGATGGAAGTAAAACTGATCGGTGTTGATGTTGCCAAACGTGTTTTCGAGCTTTGCGGGGTTGATGAGGCCGGTGAGACGGTCCTGATCCGGCAATCCAGCGAGCCATTCTATGGCCTGCGGCAATGGATGCCCGTGTTCCCCGGATCTCTGTCCGGGGACAGGCGAGCACGGGCATGACGTGTTTCCCAGTGCTTGGGAATCGCGATGATGTCACCATGCCGGAGGCGCAGGGGCGAAGTGACGTGTGTTCACGATTGCGTCAGCGCATCACCGCGCGCAAGATATTCGCTGGAGCGCATTTCGATCAGCCGTGAAGCGGTGCGCTCGAACAGGTGAGCGCCATCGCCTGCGCGGTAGAGCGCGTCAGGCTCGGCTTCAGCGCTCATCACGATGCTGGTGCGGGTATCGTAAAGCGTGTCGACGAGGTTGATGAAGCGGCGCGCCTCGTTGCGCTTTTCCGGCCCCATCACCGGCACGCCCTCGATGAACAGGGTGTGGAAGCTGCGTGCGAGCGCGAGGTAATCATTGGAGCCGAGCGGCTGCGCGCACAGCGCATCAAATGTGAAGCGCGCCGCGCCCATCGCCGCTTCCGGCACCTTCAGCACACGCCCCGCCACCGCGATCTCGCGCGGTTCGCCACGGTCGCAGCCGGTCAGGCGCGCCCACACGTCCTGCAAGGCGGCATTTGCAGTCTCGTCCAGCGGCGTAAAATAAAGCGGCGAACCGGACAGCTTCTCCAGCCGGTAATCCCGCGCCGCAGACAGCTCCAGCAACTCGACGCGCTGCTCAAGCTCTGCGATGAACGGCTCGAACAGGTTGCGGTTCAGCCCGTCGTTGTAGAGATCGCGCGGCGGCACGTTGGAGGTGGCGACCAACACCACGCCGGCCTCGAACAGCGTGTTGAACAGCCGGCCGAGGATCATCGCGTCGGCGATGTCGGTAACGTGGAACTCGTCAAAGCACAAAAGGCGCGCCTCGCGCGCGATGTCCTTGCCGACCTGCTCAATCGGGTCGCCCTTTGCCGTCTTGCGGAAATGACCGGCGCGCTCGTGCACATCGGCCATGAAGGCGTGGAAGTGGTCCCGGCGTTTCGCGTCGATGGCCACACTGTCGAAGAACAGGTCCATCAGCAGGGTCTTGCCGCCGCCCACACCGCCGAAGATATAGAGCCCGCACGGCACTTCGCCGCGGTTGCGGGTGAAGAAAGAGAATGTATCCGTGCGGGTCGGGCGCTTGTAACGCGCAACACGGTTGGCGAGGAGTTGCAGCTCTTCCGCCGCCATCGCCTGCGCCGGGTCAGGCCGCAGCGTGCCGGAGGCCAGCATCTCGCGGTAGCGGTCGCGCAGTTCGGCGGGCGGGTTGGCGGCCATGCGGGTGCTCGTCGTTCAGGGCGCGCTTGGGACGGATCGCGGCTTGGGCCAGTCTGCGCGCAACACGGTGTCGACGATCAGCCGCGCTCCAGTCAATAGATCGCCCGCGCTTAGGCCCGGCCCAGCCGATGAATTTTCCGCGATCCCGGCAGGAATGTGAATGAAGCCCGCACGCGCCGTGCCGGCCTGCGCGGCCCAGTCCAGTGTGCGGTAGAGTGTCGCGTTGCACAGGTAGCGGCCGGGGTCGCTTGAGATCTCCACTGGCAAGCCAACTCCCGTCATCGCCGCGGCAATCTTGCGCGCTGGCAAGCTCGCCTCGCGCATGGCGGGGCCGTGGGGGATCAGTCGATTGTCCGGCGGACATCGTCCGTGTGCGTCGGCTTGCCCGCTGGCCGTATTATAGGCGCACTGCTCAAGCTGGAAGCCGCTGGTCGCGTGCGACACGCCGAACAGGATGACATGGCGCGGCCGACATTCCTCCAGAAGCGGCGCCAGCGCGCCCCACGCGCCGTCCCAGCAGACAGGCAGGACGGCCGCCATCACCTTTGCGCCATGAGTGCGCGCGAGCATCTGCGCCAGCCAGCCGGACAGGTTGTGCGCCACGCCCGGGAACGGCCCGAAGCCGGTGACGAGCACCTCCGCCCGGCTCATGTCTCGCCCTTGCTATGGCCCGTCTCCAACGCGCTCAGGCCCAGCGCCGCCGCGATTTCCTCCGCCGCGAGGCTTGGCACCAGATCGCCCGCGCGGACACGCGCTTCCTGTTCCGCCACTTTCTCCGCCATCGCCGGGTCGTCGGTCAGCGCCGCGCGCAGCCGCGCCTCGATGAGATCGTGCATCCACGCCACCGCCTGCTCCTTGCGCCGCGCGTCCCACTCGCCGGAGTCGGTCATCGTCTCGCGGTAGCTTTCGATTTGCTCCCACATCTCGTCCAGACCCGTGTTGTTGAGCCCCGAGATTGTGATGACCGGCGCGCGCCAGTTCGGGCT
>CAYFVF010000093.1:0-7068 GCA_964346335.1 uncultured Hyphomicrobiaceae bacterium | reverse complement strand
GCCCCGGTTCCTCCAGCCCGAGGTCGGCGAGATATTCTGCCTGCTCCTCCGGCTCAAGCTGCGCGAGTTCGGCCTCGATCTTGGCCGAGATCACCACCGCGCCAGCCCCCTGCTGAGCGGCAAATGCTTCGACATCGCGGGACAACGCGTTGCCAGTCGCCGCCGACTCCTCATCAACATTGCAGACATATAGCACGGGCTTTGCGGTCAGGAGCTGAAGCATCCGGAACATCGGGCGCTCCTCGGCGGTGATTTCGGCCGTGCGCGCCGGATGGCCGTCTGCCAGCACCGCCTCGACCTTGCCGATCAACGCCAGCGTCGCTTTCGCCTCCTTGCCCTCGGGGCCTTGCGCCTTCGCCTTCTTTTCCAGCGCAGGACGGCGGCGCTCAAGGCTCTCCAGGTCGGCGATCATCAACTCGGTCTCGACTGTCTCGGCGTCGGCGATCGGGTCGATCCGGCCCTCGACATGGCTGATGTCGCCGTCCTCGAAGCAGCGCAGCACATAGGCAATCGCGTCCATTTCGCGAATGTTCGCCAGAAACTGGTTGCCCAGCCCTTCGCCCTTCGACGCGCCGCGCACCAGCCCCGCAATATCCACGAAGTTCAGGCGCGTCGGGATGATCTGGGCTGATTTGCCAAGCCGCGCGAGTTCGTCCAGGCGCGGATCGGGCACGGGCACCTCGCCGACATTCGGCTCGATCGTGCAGAACGGATAGTTGGCCGCTTCCGCCGCCGCGGTTCGCGTGAGCGCGTTGAAAAGCGTGGACTTGCCGACATTGGGCAGCCCGACGATGCCGCATTTGAAACCCATCTTCGTGCGTCCTGTCAGGTTCGGGATGTTGGCAGTTCAGCCACCCAGCCAGCGGCGCAGCTTTTCGCCGAGCGCGGTCGGCGCAGATGGCTCCGGGGCGCGTGGCGGGCTTTCCTTGGCGGGCTGAGGCTGTGCCGGCGCGGCACTGGTCGACGGCGCCTCCACATCGCGCATGGCCAGCGCGACATCGCTGGTGAACTTGTCCGGCCGCTCCTCGATCAGCGCGGGCGCGGCGGCGGCAATCCCTTCCAGCAGCGGGGCGAGCCAGCGCGCATCCGCCTTGGCGAAGTCGCCAAGCACATGGCCGGTAACCCGGCTTTTATCGCCGGGATGGCCGATCCCGAGCCGGACGCGCCAGAACTCGGCCCCGCAATGCGCCGTCAGGGATTTCAGCCCGTTATGGCCCGCGTGCCCGCCGCCCTGCTTGACCTTCACCTTGCCCGGCGCAATGTCGAGATCGTCATGGAACACGAACAAGTCGGCCGGGGTGAGCTTGAAGAAGCGCATGGCCTCGCCCGCGGCCCGCCCGGATTCGTTCATGTAGGTCATGGGCTTGAGGAGCAGCACCTTGTTCGCGCCGATGCGCCCTTCGGCCACCTCACCCTGAAACCGCTGCTTCCATGGACCTACACCGCTATGCGCCGCAATCGCCTCGACTGCGCGAAAGCCAATGTTGTGGCGGTTCGCGGCATAACGCGCGCCCGGATTGCCCAGCCCGATCAACAGCTTCATGGCGTGATCCCCGCCGCGATGCTCAAGCCGCGCGGTTAGCTTTCCTCGGTCTCGGCTTCCGCCTCGCCTTCAGCTTCAGCCTCGACCTCGCCTTCACCTTCGTCCTCAGGCTCGGCCGGGCCAGCGCCAACGATCGTGAGAACAGTGAAGTCGCGATCGGTGATGGTCGGCGTCACTTTCTCCGGCAGCGTGATCTGCGAGATATGAACCGAGTCGCCGATATCGAGACCAGTCACATCAACATCGATCGAATCAGGGATGGCGTCGGCCGGGCAGCTGATCTCAATCGCGTGGCGTACGAGGTTGAGCATGCCGCCACGATCCAGCCCCAGCGAGTCCTCCTCATTGAGCACGTTGACGGGCACTTCGACCTCGACCACGGCGTCCTTCGACAGACGCATGAAGTCGATATGCTCGACGAAATCGCGCACCGGATCGAACTGTATGTCCTTGGGCAGCACGCGGGTCTTCTTGCCGCCGATATCGAGCATGTAGACCGTGCTAAGGAACTGGCCGGTTTCCACCTGTTTCCCGACTTCCTTGTAGTTCAGCGTAACCTGTTCCGGTCCGCTGCGCCCGCCATATACGATCGCCGGCACACCGCCACTTTTGCGAATCGCGCGCGCCGCCGCGGAGCCGGATTTTTCGCGCGGCTGCGCTTTAAGTTGGGAAATTTCAGCCATAGCTCTCTCCACGTTCGGCGCCTGGCGCCATGCGCGCAACCGAAGATGCCCCGAACTCTATGAGGGCACCGGGTACGCATGCTTTTCCTAACCTGAAAAATGCATCGCCCCCGACGCGGCTGAGCGGGCCAGGGCGCTTTCGTGTTGCGATTTGGGCAAGGTTATATCGCCCGCGCCGCGCCAAGACAACGGCCAATTTCCGCCGCGCGCCGGATCACTCCGACGGCGAAGACGACCGGCGGATGGGACGCATCAGGAAGGCCGGCACCTGGTCGCTCATTCCGAACGCGGTGCTGTCACCGGCGTCGGCTTCCGCCAACTCGCGCTTGCGGCCAGATTTGCGCCGATTTGCGGCCGGTTTCGCGCCGCCGTTCCCCGTCTCCGACCCGCCGTATTCCGGCGTCTTGGGTTTTTGCGTCTTGGCTTGGGCCGGTTGAGCGGGCTGGGCCTCGGGCTGCTGCTGCTGGCGGCGTCCACCACGACGGCCGCGACGCCGGCCGGACCCGGCCTGCTCGCCCTCGCCCTCGCCCTGGGGCTGCGCCGCTTGTTCGGGCTTCTTTCGCTCTTCTGTCTTGGCCTGCTGCGTTTCGTCGGACGGCGTGGCGGCCTCGGCGCGGGAGGGTTTGCGGCCCGAGCGCTTACGCCCGCCGCGTTTACGCTTTTTGCCCTCGTCTTCGTCGCCTTCGGCATCGGCATCCGGCTTGTCGCCCAGCCATTCGATTTTGCCGCCGATAAGCGCCTCGATATCCTTGAGCGCGGGCGTTTCCTTCTTCGTCACCAGCGTGGCAGCGTAGCCTTCGCGCCCGGCGCGCCCCGTGCGGCCGATACGGTGGACATAGTCCTCCGCGTGCGTGGGCACGTCGAAATTGAACACATGGCTTACCTCGGGAATATCCAGCCCGCGCGCGGCCACGTCGCTGGCGACGAGGAAGGTGATCTCGCCGCTGCGGAAGGCGTCGAGCGTCAGTGTTCGCGCGCGCTGATCCATGTCACCGTGCAACTCGCCCGCGTTGAAGCCGTGTTTTTTCAGCGAGCGATAAACCGTGCCGACATCGCGCTTGCGGTTACAGAAGATAATCGCGTTCTTGACGTCCTCTTCACGCATCAACTCGCGCAGCGCCGCACGCTTGGCCTTGGGCTCCGGCTCCGTCGACTTCAGGCGCTGCTTGATGGTGGACGCCGCCATGCTCTTGCGGTCCACGCTGACCTGCTCGGGCGCGTTGAGGAACTTGTGGGTAAGCTTCTGGATCTCCGGCGGCATGGTCGCGGAGAAGAACAGCGTCTGACGCGCGGGCGAAAGCAGATTGCAGATGCGCTCGATGTCCGGAATGAAGCCCATGTCGAGCATCCGGTCGGCCTCGTCTATCACGAACACCTCAACCGCCGTCAGTAGCAGCTTGCCGCGCCCGAAATGGTCGAGCAGCCGGCCCGGCGTCGCGATCAGCACATCCGCGCCCCGATCCAGCTTGCGGAATTGCTCGTCGAAGGATACGCCCCCGATCAGCAGCGCGACTGTCAGCTTGTGCTTGGTGCCCAGTTCCTCGAACGCCTGCGCGACCTGCGCGGCGAGCTCGCGGGTGGGCTCGAGGATCAGCGAGCGCGGCATGCGAGCGCGGGCGCGCCCGCGCTCCAGCTTGGTGAGCATGGGCAGGACGAACGACGCCGTCTTGCCGGTGCCGGTCTGCGCGATACCGACAACATCACGCCCTTCCAGAGCGATCGGGATCGCCTTGGCCTGAATCGGGGTTGGCTCCGTGTATCCCGCCCCATGGACGGCATCCAGAACCTTGTCGCTTAAACCGAGATCGGTAAATTTCATGTTTTGAACAACAGGCGGGCCTTCACTGGCCGGCTTCAACGTCTTTTCTGTGTGATCAGCGTGCATCGGATCGTTGCGGACACTAACGCCCTTCCATGCGAAGTCAAACCCGCGCAGTGGGCTGCAGGCCGGTTTATACGCCGCTGGGGCTGTATCACCACGTTTTTTGGTTGCGGCTGCATTGACACATGGCCCAGACGCTCGGGTTTGCAAGGGAAATCGGCCAGCGAGATGCACGATCACGCCAGAACTGCCATGCAAATGCGCGGCTCAAGGCCGCACCACGATCTTTCCCACTGCCTGGCGCGCGTCGATGCGCTTGAGCGCGTCCGCCGTGCGCGCCAGCGGCACAACCTCCTGTACGTGCGGCTGGAGCACACCATCGGCGCACCAGTTCAGCACTTGCGCCATGTTCGCGCGGTGAGCCTCGGGGAACTGCGCGGCGAAACGCCCGAACATCACGCCGACGATGTCGCAGCCCTTGAGAAGCGGCAGGTTGAGCGGGATGCTTGGGATTTCGCCCGATGCGAACCCGATCACCAGCAACCGACCACCCCAGGCCAGCGCGCGAAGGGCGCGCTCGCTCTGTGCGCCGCCGACGCAATCATAAACAATGTCGACGCCGCGTCCGCCCGTCGCGTCTTTCAGCAAGTCGCGCAAATCTCCGGCGCTGTAATCGACAAGATCATCCGCGCCGTGCGCCCGGCACACCGCCAGTTTTTCCGGCGAGGACGCCACGGCAATCACCCGCGCGCCAAGCGCCTTGGCGATCTCGACCGCGGCGAGGCCCGCGCCGCCCGACGCGCCCAGCACGGCGACCGTTTCCCCGGCTTGCAAACGGCTGCGATCCTTTAGGCCATGCATGGCCGTGCCGTATGTGATGGTCACGCCCGAAACGACCTCATCTCTCACACCGGGCGGGAGAGGCACGACCCTGCTCGCCTTCGCCACGGTCTTTTCGCGGCAGCCATTCCAGCCCAAATGCGCGATGACTCGAGCGCCGACCTCAAGCTCCGTGACGCCGGGGCCAAGCCGCTCAATCTCGCCGGCAACCTCGCCGCCCGGCGAAAACGGCAGTTCGGGCTTGTGCTGATACTTGCCGCGTATGATCAGTGTGTCGAAAAAGTTGAGCGCGGCCGCGCGCACCCGGATCAACACTTCGCCTTCTCCCGGCTCCGGCTCCGGGATATCGCTCAGCGCCAGTTGCTCGGGCGGCCCCAGGGAATGACAAATGACGGCTTTCATGGCACTCTCGCACTCCTTGCACGCTAGCGTTGTTTCATGAGCAAGCGCGCACGCGCTTTGGATGCTGCTAACGGCTCACGCTCACCCGTACGGACCATGACCACAAGAGGCTATTTTGCGATCGGCGTGGAGCGCGTCTCCAAGCCGATGAATCTCGGGAACCTGATGCGCTCGGCTTACGGTTTCGGCGCCAGCTTCGTGTTCACGATCGGCGCGGACAGCCGGGCGTTCGAGGCGAAATCCGATACCTCCAAGGCAGCCGAACACCTGCCAGCCTATCACTGGGCGGATATCAGCGAGATGCATCTTCCCCGGCATTGCAAGCTGGTGGGCGTGGAACTGCTGGACGAAGCGTTTGAACTCCCCAGCTTCCGTCACCCGACGCGCGCGGCCTATGTCCTGGGGCCGGAAAAAGGCTCGCTGAGCCCTGGATTGATCGCGCAATGCGATTACGTCGTCAAAATCCCGACCTCGTTCTGCATCAATGTCGCGATGGCCGGCGCGGTTGTGATGTATGACCGCATCCGTATGCTCGGGCGGTTCGCGCCGCGTCCCGTGCATGAAGGTGGCGCGCTGCCACTGCCCGGGGTTGGCCATGTCCCCGCGCGCAGCCGCGCTTCGGGTCAATAGTTTTTTACGCGCCGGTGCTGGTCAAAGTATCGGCGAAGCGATATACGGAGCGTGATTCTTGACCAACGCAACGCAAGAGAGAGCTAGCTTCATGAGGATCGTTCTTTTCTCATCGCTGCTGATCGCCATGATGACCGCTTCGGCGGCGGCGCAAAACACCGTGAAGGTGGCCGAAAACCGGGACTGGGCGGTCTATGTGCATGAAGGCGAAAACGGCAACAAGATCTGTTTCGCCGCGACCGAGCCCAAGGACAATTCTCCCGCGGATACGAACCGCAGCGGCGTCTACTTCTACGTGACCAACTGGGTCGAGGACGGCATCCGCAATGAGTTGAGCGTCAAGAGCGGCTATGAGTTCAAGGAGGGCGATGCCCCCACCGTGAGCGTTGGCGATGCCAGCTTTGAAATGTTCACGCGCGGCGACAAGGCCTTTCTCCGCGATCCCGAGGACGAAAAACGCCTGCTCGACAGGATGAAGGCGGGCGCGACCATGACGGTGACAGGCGAGTCGAAAGACGGGGAGCAGACCACCGACAATTATTCGCTCTTTGGTTTGACCGCCTCAGTGAATACACTGAACGAGGAATGCTCTTAAGCCGAGTTCAGGAGACCCCGTTGTCCGTAGACATCATCGCGCCATCAGGCCGGATTGACGCCGAGGCCGCCCGCCGCGCCGCAACGGCCGACGACCGGCCAAGCCTCATCGGCCTGAGCCGGTCAGAAATGGCTGCATTCCTCGGCGAGATCGGTGTCCCGGACAAACAGCGCCGGATGCGGGTCAGCCAACTCTGGCGCTGGATCTACACGCAGGGCGTGCGCGATTTCGACGCGATGACGAATGTCTCGAAGGCGCTGCGGCGTGATCTTGGCGGGGCGGCGACGCTGGCGCGCCCCGAGATTGTAACCGAACAAATCTCGACTGACGGCACGCGCAAATGGCTCTCGCGGCTGGCACCGACACGCCCCGGCCTGTCCGGCCCGGAAGTGGAGACCGTCTACATCCCCGACGCAGACCGCGCGACCCTGTGCATCTCCAGCCAGGTCGGCTGCACGCTCAATTGCAGCTTCTGCCACACCGGCACGCAGCCGCTGGTGCGCAACCTCACCGCCGGCGAGATCGTCGGCCAGATCATGCTGGCGCGCGACCG
>CAYFVF010000092.1:4167-7070 GCA_964346335.1 uncultured Hyphomicrobiaceae bacterium | reverse complement strand
GTGGGTCGCGTGGTCGAGGAACCGTTTTTCCTGTTCGCTGGCTTCGCGCAAAAGCGTCTTACGCGCCAGTACGACATCGCCCAGGTAAGGCGGCTCGCCCGGCTCCGGCGGCATGTCCGGATCGGCGAACGACAGGACGTTTGTCGGCTTGTCTATGCCGCGAAATCGCCGATTGAGCGCGCGTATATCATCATCGTTGGTTAGAACGACCGTCAGGGCACTGGCATCGGCTTGAGCGAGCTTCAGCGCAACGTCAGCGGCTGAGCGCAAGCGCGCGGTGAGGGCTGGATCGCCGCCGCCAGCCACTGCGGCATCAGCCAGCAGAATGTCAATCTCATGGGTCACCGTGGCTGGCTGGGACTGCGCAGCTACGGCGGTGGTACTCTGCCCAGGGTCAGGGTCGACGCTCATGGTTTCAGCGGGCTTTGTTATAGGCCTCGACGATCCGGGCGGCCAACTCGCTGCGGACAACGTCCTGATTACCGAAAGCGATATGGTCGATGCCTTTCACCCCGTCCAGAACAACCGTTGCTTCGGCAAGTCCAGAGGTCTGGCCCGGCGGGAGATCTATCTGCGATGGATCGCCCGTCACAAACATCTTGCTGCCTTCGCCGAGGCGAGTCAAAAACATCTTCATCTGCATGTTCGTCGTGTTCTGCGCCTCGTCGAGAATAACGACCGAATGGCTAAGCGTGCGCCCGCGCATGAAGGCCAGCGGGGCAATCTCGATCACGCCGGTTTCCATGCCGCGTTGCACCCGCTCTGGTGGCAGAACATCATAAAGCGCGTCGTAAAGCGGACGCAAATAGGGGTCGACCTTCTCGCGCATATCACCGGGAAGGAAGCCGAGCCGCTCGCCCGCCTCGACCGCCGGGCGCGACAGGATCAGCCGCTCGGTCTCGCCGCGCTCCAGCATCGCGGCGGCGTGCGCGACGGCCAGGTAGGTCTTGCCCGTGCCCGCCGGGCCAGTGCCAAACACCAGATCGCAGGTCTGCAAGGCCGTTATATAGGCGGACTGAGCTGGGGTCCGGGCCGTGATCACGCGCTTTCGCGTGGCGATCTCGCCGGGGCGTCCTGTCTGTGGGCTATCCATCTTCGCCGGCATCTGCGCCGCGCGTTGGGCCTTGCGACCCGCGCGCGCGTGCCGGAGTGCGCCATCGACATCGCCTGCGCTCACCTGGCCGCCCGCTTCGAGCCGGGAATAAAGCCCCTGCAGAACATCCCGCGCCAGCTCGCACTGCCCGGGCGGGCCGTCAAGCATCACGACATTGCCATGTGCGACGGCCTCAATCCCCAGTTTGTCCTCGAGCAGCACGAGGTGGGCGTCAAACTCGCCAAGTAGTGCCGCCAACAGGCGGTTGTCTTCAAAACGGAGCTGGAACCGGTCTTCTGTCGCCAATGTCTGGTGCGCCTTCAAGGGCGATGGCTGTTGCGGCATATACTGCGATGACCTCTCCGCGCGTGGCTTGAATGCGGCCAAGACCGCCGACCCAGCCTCAATGCTGTCAAACGGTATCGGCTTTTCACAGCGCTTTTATGACACCTTTCAGACTGGTTCCGCCAGCTTCGGTGATGTGCACATCCAAGATTTGCCCAAGCGCGTCCTCCGTCACCTCAACATGTACAGGCTGCAGGTAAGGCGAGCGCCCGGTCAACTGGCCCGGTGTGCGGCCGCTGGCTTCGAACAGGACCGGCAATGTCCGCCCGACCAGCGATTCGTTGAACGCCCGCTGCTGCTCGCTCAATAATGCCTGCAACCTGTGAAGCCGCTCAAGTTTGACGGCTTCTGGCACCAGGCCATCCATCTCGGAAGCGGGCGTTCCGGGCCGGCTTGAATATTTGAACGAGAAAGCACCCGCGAAGCCGATCTCGCGCACCAGCGCCATGGTCGCCTCGAAATCCGCATCGCTCTCGCCGGGGAATCCGACGATGATGTCCGTCGATAGCGCTATGTCGGGTCGCGCGGCCCTCAGCCGGTCGATCGCGCGGCGGTAATCATCAGCCGTGTGGCGTCGGTTCATCCTGTGCAGGATCTGGTCGCTGCCCGCCTGAAACGGAAGGTGCAAGTAAGGCATCAGTTGCGGCAAGTCGCGGTGCGCGGCGTAGAGATCTTCGCTCATGTCGAGCGGATGGCTCGTGGTGTAACGCAGCCGTTCAATGCCCGGCACCTCGGCCAGCGCGCACATGAGCCGGGCAAGCGACCATTCCGCGCCGTCTGGCCCCTCGCCGTGATAGGCGTTGACGTTCTGGCCCAGCAGCGTCAGTTCGCGCACGCCGAAACCGGCCAATCGCCGCGCCTCGGCCATGACTTCAGACACAGGCCGCGAAAACTCGGCCCCGCGCGTGTATGGCACCACGCAGAAGGTGCAAAACTTGTCGCAGCCCTCCTGAACGGTGAGGAATGCGCTCGGACGACGGGTTGCGGCGCGCGCCGGCAGATCGGCGAACTTGTCGTCCTCCGGGAATTCGGTCTCGACGACCTTCTCGCCGCGGCCCGCGCGCCCGAGCAGTTCCGGCAACCTGTGATAGCTCTGCGCACCGACGACAATGTCCACCGCCGGCGCGCGCCGGATGATCTCCTGGCCTTCCGCCTGAGCGACACACCCCGCCACAGCGATCATGGTCTCGCCCGCGCCCGCCTCGCGGCGGCGCTCCCGCGCGGCGCGCACGCGGCCAAGCTCGGAATAGACCTTTTCGGCGGCCTTTTCCCGGATATGGCAGGTATTCAGGATCACCAAGTCGGCATCGTCCATCGACTCGCTTTGCGCATAACCCATGGGCGCCAGCGCCTCGGCCATGCGCTCGCTGTCATACACGTTCATCTGACAGCCGAATGTCTTGATGAAAACCTTTCGTGCCGCAGCAGCCTGTTGCCGTTCAGACAATACCGATCACCTTTCGCC
>CAYFVF010000092.1:0-4067 GCA_964346335.1 uncultured Hyphomicrobiaceae bacterium | reverse complement strand
GCGCGCGCCATCCGCCCCATCGGCAGCCCATGCACCCGCGTGTAAGCCAGCGTCAGGGTCTGCACATCCGCGCCTTGTCCCTCTTCCCCCGCCGCCAGAGCCGCCGCGCCGATCAGCGCGCTCTTGAACGGCAGGATCTGGTTGCCGTCGCTGCTGGTGCCTTCGGCGAACAGGACCATGCGCTCGCCCGCCTTCAAGCGCTCGGCAATCTCG
Organism: uncultured Hyphomicrobiaceae bacterium; assembly: GCA_964346335.1. Taxonomy (GTDB): domain Bacteria; phylum Pseudomonadota; class Alphaproteobacteria; order Rhizobiales; family Rhodomicrobiaceae; genus Dichotomicrobium. Next base: position 3,854 of record CAYFVF010000092.1, on the reverse strand, counting down.
TGGGCGGTCTCCCGCACCGCCGTGCGCCGTTCGCGATCCACGAACAGCGAGCGCTGGAGCTTGGCCAGCCAGCCGAAAAACGGCCAGTCCGCCACCTCGCGCTTGGCGATGAAATGCAGCGGCGCCAATGTGCTGATGACGATGATGTCCAGCCACGAGATGTGGTTCGAGATCAGCAGCGTCGGACGGTCCCGCGAAATCGCGCCGGTTGCTGTCACGCGCACCCCGAGAAGCCAGCAGATCACACGGTGATAGGTGTGCGGCAGCGTATCCGCCCAGCGCGAGCGCAGCGCCAGTAGCGCGGCCTGCACGGGCATGACGAGCAGCGTGACCAGGAAAAACGCCACAAGCAGCACGCCCGCGCGCAGACGATCCATTACCAAATTCCCCCGCCGGTGATGACGCCGCGATCAGGCATCGCGGTCCTTGTCGCGGTCACGCTTGAGAGGCACGCCGTAAAGGTCCATCCGGTGCCCGACGAGCCTGTACCCCAACTCACGCGCGACGCGTTCTTGAATCCGCTCGATCTCTTCGTCACGAAACTCGATCACCTGGCCGGTGTCCATGTCGATGAGATGGTCATGGTGCCTGCCCTCGGCTTCTTCGTAGCGCGCGCGTCCATCCCCGAAATCATGGCGCTCTACAATGCCTTGCTCCTCGAACAGGCGAACGGTGCGATAAACGGTCGCCAGCGATATGCGCTCGTCAATGTCGTTGGAACGCCGGTAGACTTCCTCCACGTCGGGATGGTCGCTCGCGCCCGACAAGACCCGCGCGATGACACGGCGCTGGCCAGTCATGCGCAGACCCTTGTCCTCGCAAAGCTCTTCGATACGGCTCCGGCGCGATTGTTTTGCCGGCATCGTCCCCTCAACCGTCGATCCTGCCCCTATCCGGCTGCGGCGGGGCGTCGCACAAATCACAGCGTAACACAAGCGCCGCCGAACCCGCGAGCGAGCGGCCGGCGCGGCCGAGATAATAAGCCTCGCGCGGCCCCACGCCAAAGAAACCGGCGCTGTCATAAAGCGCGCGGGCAGCCGCGTTATCTTCCGCGACTTCCAGGAACATGCGCCGCGCGCCGCACCGCCTCGGCCATCGCCAAGGCAAGGAGCGCGCGACCGCCGCCACGTCGCCGATGGGGTGAGGCGACCCCGAAGGACAGCACCTCCGCCTCACCGGCCACCAAGCGGCACAGGATAAAGCCCGCTGGCTCCCGTCCTTGAATGGCAAAGCCGTAAACCGCGCGGTCGTGGAGAAAGCCGCGAAAATCCGCCTCGGACCAGCCTTGCGGGAAGACGCCAGCGTGCAGCGCGGCAAGCGCGGCGCAATCCCGGCTGGAGAGTGGCACAACACTCGATGGCGGCGCACCCGCCCGCAAAGGCCTCACCTGCCCAGCCGCGCGACCGCGAAGCCATCCTGCGGCTTGGCGTCAGGCGCGCGCAGGTATAGCGGCGTGAGCGGCGCGGTCTCAGGTGCTTTATCGGCGCAGATCGGGGCAAGATCCGCTGCGTCGGGTAGCAGGTCCGGCTCCAGCGCGACCAGATGATGCGCCGCGCCTGCTGCCTCGGCGAGTGAGCGCGCCCCGCTGCCAACCGCAATCGAGGCTTCATGCGGCAGGGTCGCCGCGCAGTCCTCCGGGCTCATCACTTGCGCATCGGAGACGGCTTGGCCGCGCGCAAACTGCTGGCAATAAAGCTGGCCACGCCGCGCATCCATCGCGACCGTCAGCGGTCCGCGGAGTTGATCCGCGCTCAGGCGTTTGCCGGCCGCATGGGCGATCGTCTCCAGGCTCGTCGCCGCGATGATGGGCTTGTCCGTGGCCAGCGCCAGACCGCGCGCCGCTGCCACGCCGACCCGAACGCCGGTAAAGCTGCCGGGGCCGCGCGTGACCGCAATCGCGCGGAGATCGGCGAATGTGATCCCCGCTTCGGCCATTACCTCGTGGATCATGGGGAACAGCGCCTCGGCATGGCCGCGCTCCATGGGAGCAAATCGATGCGCGATAACATGGTCGCGCCAGAGCGCTACCGAACACGCAGCCATGCTGGTATCGAGGGCGAGCAGGGTCATGCCCGCCCCCGGACGCGCTTAGATGATCGAGGCGATTTCATCGAAATCAAAGCGTGGAAGGCGCGGGAACAGGACGCTGGCGTCGCCATAGCCGACATTACAAAGGAAGTTCGACTTGTAACGGCCGTCCGGGAAGAACTCGCGGTCCACGCCGTCACTGTCGAAGCCTGACATCGGGCCGGTGTCGAGGCCCAGCGCGCGCGCCGCCATGATGAAATATGCGCCCTGGAGCGTTCCGTTGCGAAAGCCGTGCATGAAGGCGGCTTCCTCGCTGCCCGTGAACCAGTCGCGCGATTCCGGGGCGTGCGGGAACAACTTCGCCTGATACTCGTAAAACTGCGTGTCGTAGGCGATGATGGCGCAGGCGGGCGCGGCCATCGTCTTGTCGCGGTTGCCCCCCATCAGGTGCGGTTTCAGCCGCTCTTTGGCCGCCTCGGACTTGATGAAAACGATGCGCGCGGGCGAGCAGTTGGCGCTGGTCGGCCCGATTTTCATCAGATCGACGATCGCGCGGAGCTGTTCGTCGCTTACCTCGCGATCCTGCCAGGCGTTATGCGTGCGTGCTTCGCGGAAAAGCTGGTCCAGCGCCGCGTCGTTGATAGGCTCGGCCATGTGTTACCCCGTGATGATTGATGCGCTCGGCGCGCTCGTGTCACCCGCGCCTGTTGGCTGCAACGTTACATCACCGGGCGGACCGACTGAACCTCCGGCACGAAATGACGCAGCAGATTCTCGATGCCCTGCTGGAGTGTCGCGGTCGAGGACGGGCAGCCAGCGCAGGCGCCGCGCATGTGCAGATACACCACGCCGTCCTGGTAGCTGTGGAACGTGATGTCGCCGCCGTCTTGCGCGACCGCCGGGCGCACGCGGGTGTCCAGCAATTCCTTGATGGTATTCACCGTGTCGGCGTCTTCCTCGGCGTAGTGCTGCTCGCCGTCGTCCTGGGTCTCCTCCACATCGGTCACGACCGGTGCGTCGGACATGAAGTGTTCCATGATCGCGCCGAGCACGGCGGGGCGCAGATGCTGCCAATCCTCGCTGTCGGCCTTGCTCACCGAGATGAAGTCGGTGGCGAGGAAAACCGCCTCAACACCATCCACCTCGAACAGACGGGTTGCGAGCGGCGAGGCTTCAGCGGCCGACGTCGCATCGCGGAAATCGCGCGTGCCCGATGGCAAGACCGGCTTGCCGGGAATGAACTTCAGGGTCGCCGGGTTTGGCGTCGCTTCGGTCTGGATGAACATCATGCACCTCGGAGGTTGGGGAACACCGGAGTAATCCCGGCATATTTAGAACCCTTATAAATCTCATTGGAGTTTGGGGCTATTCCCCGCGAAATTCAACCCGCCGCACCGCGACGCCGCGCAAATTCCGGTAAAACCGCCAAACGCCCGCTTACGCCGCTGGCGACTCGGGATCGGTGACGCGCGCCACGGCCAGCACATCGACCGCCACCGCCCCTGCCTCTTGCAGGGCCACGGCGCAGGCTTCGACCGTCGCGCCGGTTGTGATCACATCGTCGATCAGCAGCACATGCGCACCGGCCACCGCCGCGGCCTGGCCTGGTGAGACGCGAAAGGCGCCTTCGACATTCGCCCGCCGCTCGGCGAAAGCCAGCCCCACCTGCTGTTTCGTGCGGCGCACACGCCTCAGCCCAAGCATCAACGGCTTGTCGTGCGCGCGCGCGAGCCGCCCGGCCAGCACCGCTGACTGGTTGAAGCGCCGGCGCACCAGCCGCCACGGGTGGAGCGGGACCGGCGCGATCATGTCCGCTTCGGCAATCA
>CAYFVF010000091.1:0-7071 GCA_964346335.1 uncultured Hyphomicrobiaceae bacterium | reverse complement strand
CTATTTTTAGTTTGTTTTAAAGTGATGATATGAACGTCACCCCCTCCGCCACGTATGACATGGATATGGTTCGCTCAAAAAGGAAATCCGGCTTGTCTCCACGGCCGGACCAGTAATCACTCCAGCACCACTACCCAAAAATATTGCGCGCTAACGGGCGTGTCGGCGCAAAAAAAAGCGACGCCGCGGTCAACTGTCAACCACGCCACAAACTCCTAAAAATTCTTGTCCTCCACGATCCGCTATTCGCCGGGAAAAGATACCGTAGCGAGGGTCGCATCTGTTCGGACTGAACCAGACGTCGGCTCTAACTTTCTGATTTCACGCGCGATTTTTGCGAGAACCGGTTCGGATTCCTGATCAAGTCCGGGACGGCCCTTTTCGGATTGCACTCTGAGTCAGCAAGACATTCCATCGCGATGCAACAGTCTGGCTGGCGCCATGTCTGAAAATGCCTCTGGGCGACATGCATCGCGCGTCTGTAAGAACAGGGACACAGCCCACACGTCAGCAATCAGCGGCAAACGCACGCCGATCGCCTCTCTTCCTTGTAAAAATGCAAGTCACGCAGGTCGCGACACATGCCGTGACCCAGCCGCGTCTCAGGTCCTGAACAGGATGCCCCCAATGATCGCCGGAGCCGTCAAGTGTTGCGTATGGACCGCGACCTGCTGGGCGGCGGCGTGTTCGCGATCATGCCGGGCTGAAAAAGCATCGGCTGACATAGCCGCCGGTCAGCGCCTGCAATTGCGTATTCATCGAACCAAACCTGCATCGGTCGGCCCCAAGTTGCGGGCGGCCGGGCACCGGGCGCGCGCAATCATCAGCCATGCGATCCCTGGCTTGTCGCAAAACGAAACCTCGCCCGGAACATGCACCTCAAGACACCGGCACGAGGGCCATCTCACGGCTACCGCTCTGCAAAAGCGGTCTCCATGGAGCGGAACACGGGCTTGAGCATGTAGCGCGCCAGGGTTTTCGAGCCGGTCTTGATCTGGGCTTGCAGTGTCATGCCGGGCAGAAGCGGAAATTCACGCCCGCGCGCACTGAGCGTTTCGCGCGCCAGGCGTATGCGCACGCGGTAGAAGAACCGTCCCTCCTTGTCTTCCACCGTTGTCGGCGAGATTTCCAGCACCTCACCTTTAAGCGGACCGACGATCCCGGGGTCGTAGTTGCTAAGGGTCAGGCGCGCTTCGTTGCCGGCGCGCACGTGTCCGATATCGCGCGGCTGAAGCTCCACCTCGGCCAGCAATCCACCATGCTCGGGCACGATTTCCGCCACCAGAGCGCCGGGTTTGATCACCTGGCCAGGCACCTTGTATTTCAACGATTGCACAATCCCGTCGACCGGCGCGTCGACCGCCAGCCGCATCACGCGGTCCTGGTACTTCTTGAGGGTTTCTTCCACCTCCGCCAATTCGGCGTTGGCCTCGGCCCGCTGCTCGGCCCATTTGCTGCGCTGCTGCGCGCGCAATATTCGCAGCTTGACCTTCGCCTCCTGCCGCTGGTTTACGGCCTCCTCGGTCCTGCCTTCAACGGCGAGCAGGCGCTGCTGCGTTTCTTCGCGCGCGGCCTGGGACTGCAGCAGCATATAGCGTGACGTGTAGCCTTTCTCGAAGCTCTTCTCGCGGATTTCAGTCTGGTCGGACTGGATCGCCATCTGCTCGCGCAGGCTGCTGGCTTCGCGCTTGGCGTTCTCGATCTGCTCGTTGAGCCGCTCGACCGTCAGCCGCACGCGTTCGCGCTCCTCGCGCGCCTCGGCCATGGATTCCTCGTAGGCTTGCCGCTGGCGCGCCGCGATGTCCGGATAATCCGTGCCGAGCGCCCCGAACTCCGGCGCCCTATCCTCGATGAGCGCGGTCAGCCGCTTCTGCTTGAGCTTCAGAGCGGCGGCGCGAGCGCGAATTTGCGAGAGATCGCTGCCCGCCAGTTGCGGGCGCAGTGCAAGCAGCTTCTGTCCCTGCTTGACCTTGTCGCCCTCGCTCACCAGCACTTCCTGCACGATGCCGCCTTCCAGATGGTTCACCTCGCTCAGCGAATCCGCTGAGACAAGCTGCCCCTGGGCCACGGCAGCCTCTTCGATCGGCGCGAACGACGCCCAAAGCGTCACGGCTGCGAAAAGCGCTATGATGAAGTAAACGGCGCGGCGTGCGAGGCGGAATTGGGCCTCGTCGCGCAGTTCCGCCGGCATTGTGATGGACTCGCGGTCCTTGGGAGATTTGGTTTCGTTCATGGGTCCTGGCCTTGATGCCGCTCGCGGCGGTCTTAGTCTTGCAGTTGTTGAAGCGACTTCGGTACAGCGTCGTCGCTGGCGCGCAGGTTGGGGCCCCCGCCGGATGCAAGCGCCGGCGCCCCCGCACGGCCGGCGCTGAAGTTCACGGTGCGGTCCGCCAGCGCCAGAATGCGCTCATGCGAAGAACTGACGATGATGGTCGCGTGCCCCTTCAGGCTCTGAAGCTTCGTCAGCAGCGCCGCCTGCCCGGATGGATCAAGATCGGTCGCGGGCTGGTTCAGCAGATAAATGGATGGCGACTGGATGTAGGCGCGGGCGAGGCGGATTTTGTGGCGGATCACGGAGCCAAGTCCATCGGCCAGCCACTCGGTCAGGTCTGTCTCGAGCCCCTCCGGCAATTCGCGCACGAAACCATCCAGATCCGCCGCCAGGATCGCGCCGCGCAGCGCGTCTTCCCGCGCCAGCGGGTTCGCGAGCAGCAGGTTCTCCGCCAGCGTGCCGCTGAAAATGACCTGCTCCTCGTTCAACAGCGCAATCGCCCGGCGCAATTCGCGGATATCGAACTGGCGCATGTCCGAGCCGTCAATCCGTATGCGCCCGAGGCTCGTTGGGTACTGGCCACCGACCAGCTTCAACAGCGTGCCGCGGCCGCTCCCGGCTTCACCAGTCAGAACCACGAATTCGCCCGCGCGCACTGACATATCCACCCCGCGCAACACCGGCATACCCTGCGGCGTATAGCGGAAACCGACATTCTCGACCGTGATATCTCCTCGGACATGGCGATAGAATTTGCGCACCTCGCCGCTCTTGCTCTCCTGCGGGAGCTGCATGAGCTGATTGACCTGAGCGGTGGTATCGAGCGCCTGGAACAACCTGTTCAGGTTCAAGAAGGCCGTCTGGATCGGCGACAGAATGCGCCAGACTATCGCCATCAAAGCCACAAGCGCGCCCACTGACAAAGTACCGGCCATCACCTTCAGCGCGCCCAGCGCGACCACCAGGCTGCCCGCGACCATCGACAGGGCTTGGGCGATGGTTTGCTCGGTGACATTGATGCGCTGGGCGGCAGCGCCAGCGCGCATTTGATCACTGATCAGGTCGCGGTAGCGCGACAGCCAGATATCCCGCGCCCCGGTATCGCGCACCACGTCACCGTGGCGTGATACATCGATACGAAACAGCCGCGTTTGCGCCCGCGCCATGCCGGCCTGATAGCTGCGCGCTCGCGCGCGGGGCACCGAAATCACCACCAGGGCTGCGACCGCCGCGATGAAGCCGACAAGGATCCAGCCGAGCGCGCCGCCGATGGCGAACACGGCCAGCACGAACACCAGGATGAAGGGCAGGTCGAGGATCGTTGTCGCCAGCAGACCGCTGAACATGTCGCGCACCGATTCGAAGCTACGCAGCCGGTTCAGCTGTCCGGCGACCGGCGCGCTTTCGATGTAACTCGTGGGCATTCTGAGCAGGCGCTCCATCACGGTGCGCATGACGTCGATCTGGGTGCGCACGGCGAACCGCCCGATCGCCCGCGCGCGCAGTTCGCGCAGGCCCACTTCCGCTGCAACGATCAGCAGCACCACGCCCGCTAGCGTTACCAGCGTGGGAACGGAACGCGCGCCGATGGCAAGGTCGAACACCAGCATGAGGTATAGCGGCAGCGTAAGCGCAAAGCAGTTGATGATGAACGACAGGCCGAACAGCAACCGCACGGTGCGGCGCTCGCGTGCGAGCAGATCGCTGACCCAGCCGAAGCGCCCCTGTCCGCGCGCGGCTGTCTCGCCCTTCGCGGGACGGACGTGGTAATAAGCGCCCTGCACATCGCCCAGGCCAACGGTCTCAACCTGCCCGGCGCGGCCGCTAAAGATCTCGAACGTCTCCGGGGACGGCTTGCGCATGAGCACCCAGATATCGCCGTCCGGGCGTTTCAACAGGCCGGGCAGCGTCGCTTCATCCAGTGTTCTGGCTGGCAGCTCAAGCCTGACGGCTTCGTATTTCAGCCGCTCAAGGACTTCGCAGAGCCCGTCGAAATCCGCGATATGATGGCCGTCGGGCAGCGCTTCGTGCAAGTGGCGCAGCTCCCCCGTCCAGTCGAGCGCGCCGAGGATCGGCCGCAAGCAAGCGTCCGCCGGAGAGTGGTCTTGCCCGTTGGCATAGCCGTTCGCGTGGGCCGGAGCGGTGTTCAGCATGGTCAAGCCTCGCGCGGAATAAGTTGATTTTCATCGCGGCCACCGCGCGCGCCACCCGCGTTCAGTTCACGGATACGCCAGCGATGAAGGGCATAAAGGTGGTCCGCCTGCGCCAGTTCCGCCGGGTGGTCGGCGAGCATCACGATTGTCGACGCGCCGCGCAGCGCCTCGATAGCGCGCCTGGTGGCGATGACCCCGATATCGTTATCCAGTCCGCGCGGGCATCTGACGATCAGCAGTCGCGGGCACATTGCCACCGCGCGCACCACGTCAATGCCGCGCAGCAGCTCGCGCGGAAGCGCGGCGGCACTCTGGTCGCCCAGGTGTGTTTCATAGCCGTCGGGCAGCGACTGGATGATGGGATCAATGCCGAGCTTGCGCGCCGTCGAGACCGCCTTGATCTGGGTAACGCCGCTGCGGAACATGGCGATGTTTTCCAGGATGGTGCCGCGCACAATTGCCGGCTCGCTGCCGAGAAAATAGCTCTGTTCGGCCAGCGCCGCGCCTTCATCGCTCGCCATGTCGATATCGTCGATGAGAACAACGCCCTGGTCAGGCGCATACTCGCCGCGCAGGATTTCCTGGAACTGCGCCTGCTCGGCGAACTGGCGGCAGGCGAAACCGGACACGCTGCCCGGCGGCAGGACCAGATTGACGCCGGTCGACGACACCGGTGAGCCGGGCTCGCTCATGGCGACCTCGCGCAACTCAAGCCGGGCAGGGTCGCGCGCGGCCTCCACGTCCGGCATGCGTGGCAGCCCGGTGATCGTGTAAGCCCGGTCGCGTCCGAGACGCGCCGCTTCCATCTGGCCCCAGATACCGATGATGCGCAGAACCGGCTGAGTCACGCGGTTGGCGATCAGAGTGCAGGCCGCGACAGCGCCGAGCGTAAGCTGCTCCTGAATGGCCAGATAACCGCCGACCGTGACGATCGAGATCATTGTCGCACTGGCGAAAAGCTGGCCCGCCGCGATCATGCGGTTGGCTTGCAGCACCAGGCCGTAATTCGCCGGAGCGCCCGCGCGCAGGAGCCGCTCCACGCGGCGCTCCATCTGCGGCTCGATAGCCAGCGACTTGATGGTCGCGATTCCGGACAGGCACTCTGCGTAGAAGCGGAACCGTTCATGCTCGCGCTGCATGTGCGCTTCAAGCGCGCGCTTGAAGCCGCGGTTCGACCAGATCGCCCAGACCACAAAAATGACGATGAGCGCCGCCGGGATTGCCGCGAGCCAGCCGCCAATCAGCCAGATGACCCCGATAAACAGGCCGATAAACGGGAAATCGAGAAGCGCGAGCCGGCCGCTGCCGCCAAAAAACCCATTGACATCGTCAACAGCGGACAGGCTGTCAAACACCTTTCCCGACGGTTGCTGGGACGTGGCCGTGCGCGGCGCGCTCAGGAAATGCTTCAAGGCGCCCATTTGCCGGCGAAAGCCCTCGCGCAGCGCGACCTTTTCCAGCAGCGCGTTCCGCGCAAGCCGCAGCACCATTTCCGCGACGATGACGCAGAGCAGCCCGCCGACCAGCAGCGTCAGGGTGTTCAGCGACTGGTTGCGCAACACGCGGTCGAACACTTGCAGGATCACCAGCGGCAAAGCCAGCCCGAGTATGTTTATGGCGAGCGATGACAGGATGATCGACGGCGGCAGCCGCAGCGCGTCGAGCAACAGCCGGGCCAGGGTGTGGGGTCTGTGGCGTGGCGGCTCAGATGAGCTTGACCTTTGGTCTCGGTTCGCGACTGGCATGGCAACAGCCATAATGATTTCCGTTCCGGGTTAGGCACTTCTTTAATCGCCCGGACGCTATCGAAAATTTGGTAATAAATGCTGTATTAGTGGATTGCATTTGAAATAAACTTTTACTCAAAAACTATTATTCTCCAATCCGAATATTAACTCATAGCACAAATATGTGAGGCTTATGATTGTAGAAATATTGGCATGATCATATAGTTCATAGCAGCCCCAGCAATCATGGTGCGTGTGCCAAGACGTGACACACGCCGCCCCGGCCGGTCTCGACGACGGCCGGTCCTATTCCAAGGAGACGGATATGTCAGAGCCCACCGGAAACGCAGCCAAGGCCAAGGCCGCGGGAGCGCGCAACGCAGACGCCGCCAGCGTTGATCCGGCCCACGCCCCCCGCTCGCGCTACGACATGGTGCATCCGGCGGGCGAAAAGCCCGAAGACCTGAGCCAGTCCGAGGCTCGGCCTCAAGGCGCGCAGTTCGCGAGCACCGATGTGCCGCCACGCGACGCCAGTGACAGTGCGCAGGCCGCTGGCGCAGGTGGCGGCGAGCCGGCTAGCCCGGCCCCCGGGCAGTCGGGGACGCCGTCAAGCTCGCTTGGCTCTTCCGCGGAGGCGTTTGGCGGCGGATCAGCGGGCATGAGCGCCCGCGCCGCGTTTGTCGGGCCGAGCACTTTTGGACGTGGCGGTGCACCGGAAAATGCCGGTCCGCCCGAAGGTGCGCCGGGCAACGGCCCGCCTCCTGGACGTGGCGGCGGCGAAGGCGGCGGCCAGCCCAACCTCGCACCGGTGAAAATTCTGGATGACGGCGCACACGTTGATGAGAACGCCGAAGCGGGCACGCTGGTGGCCACGCTGGAAGTGATCGATCCGAACCAGGGTGATACCCATGACCTGCGC
>CAYFVF010000090.1:0-7191 GCA_964346335.1 uncultured Hyphomicrobiaceae bacterium | reverse complement strand
CCCGCGCCGGGCGACAGGCGCGCGCCACGCTGAACCTACTGCACCGGGGGGACGCGCACGCGCGCGGCGTCGCACAGCCGGGCCTGATCCTCGTTCGCCCCGCAAGCTGTTGGCTCCAGATCCTTCGAGAAGCACACGCGCACCTCGCGCAGACGCTCCGGTCCACAGCTGATCGCGACCATATCCGCATTCAATTCCGGATTGGCGGAAAGGAAGGCGCGCTCGATCTCGGCCGGCGTGGCGTTCAGCGTCCGCTCCAGTGTCGTGAACCGCTCGGGCATGCGCACGCTCTGAAAAGCGCGAGTGGCCGCGTCGAAATAGGCTTCGGGAGGCAGGCCCGAACAGCTTCCATGCTTGGCGTATTGATGAATGATCAGCCCGCGACCCGGCATGATGCCGATCATGTCGTCAATGACGGCTTCGGGCACCCACGGGCGCTTGCCGCTAAAGCATGACGCCGGCCATCCGCGCTCATGTTGCGGCCAGAATCCGTGCAGTACGAACGCGCGCGGGCGGCCCCGGCACTGCGCCGTTCGCCCTGCGCGATCCTCCGTCTCGCAATAGCTCGGCGACCACGACAGCGCCAGCGTGTAATAGGCGAAGTCGGCGTCGGGCGCGGAGCCGGGATCGTCGCGCAACAGCAACACCGCGAGCGAAGCCGCCGCGGCCAGACCCAGCGCGGCCACCGCGATGCGTGCGCTCACCGCATTCTCCGGCCCAGCATCTTTTCAAGCAGGCGCGGAAGCACGGTTCCCAGCGAGCGCAGGAAGGACTTCATGAAGGCTTCGACCGGTCCTTGGCGGCTGCTGCTCGATGAGGTTTTCCGTTTTGGCTTGTCACCGCTGCCCGAACGCTTCGGGATGCGGAATTCACCCGCCCGGTCATACTCGCTGTCAGTGATCTCGCCGCTTTCGCGCGCCTCCACCCGGCGCTTGGCGCGCTCCTTGAGCATCTCGTAAGCGGACTCGCGATCGAGCGTTTTGTCATAACGCCCCGCCAGCGGGCTTTCAGCGATGATCGCCTCGCGCTCGGCAACCGTGATCGGCCCGAGCCGCGATGAGGGCGGGCGAATCAGCGTGCGCTCGACGACCGAGGGCCGCCCCTTCTCATCGAGCGTTGAGACCAATGCCTCGCCAACGCCAAGCTCCATGATGGCGCGTTCGGTGTCGATGTCCGGATTGGGGCGGAAGGTCGTGGCGGCCGCCTTGACAGCGCGCTGCTCGCGCGGGGTATAGGCGCGCAAGGCGTGCTGGATGCGGTTGCCGAGCTGGCTTGAGACCGTGTCCGGCACGTCCAGCGGGTTCTGCGTGACGAAGTAGACGCCGACGCCCTTTGAGCGCACCAGCCGGACCACCTGTTCGACCTTCTGCAAAAGCGCGTCGGGCGCTTCATCGAACAGCAAATGCGCCTCGTCGAAGAAGAACACCAGCTTCGGCTTGTCCGGGTCGCCAACCTCGGGCAACTCCTCGAACAGCTCCGACAGCAGCCACAGCAGGAAGGTCGCGTAAAGCTGCGGATTGGCCATCAGCTTGTCGGCCGCAAGTATGTTGATGATCCCGCGGCCGTCATCTGCCGTGCGCATCAGATCGGGGATATTGAGCGCCGGCTCCCCGAAGAACTTCTCCGCCGCCTGTTCCTCCAGCACCAGCAGCCGCCGCTGGATCGCGCCGACCGAGGCGGTGGAGACATTGCCGTATTCGGCTGACAGTTCGCTCGACCGCTCAGACACCTGCACCATCATCGCGCGCAGGTCCTTCATGTCGAATAAAGGCGTCTTCTCGTCGCTGGCGAGGCGGAAGGCGATATTCAAAACGCCCTCCTGCGTCTCGTTGAGATCCATCAGCCGCGACAACAGCAGCGGCCCCATCTCCTGCACCGTCGTGCGGATCGGGTGGCCCTGATCGCCGAACAGGTCCCAGAAAATGGTGGGGAAAGCTTCGTAGGTATAGTCGTCGAAGTCGATCTTCTGCGCGCGCTCTTCAAGGAACGGCTTGGATTCGCCCGCCATCGCCAGCCCGGCGACATCGCCTTTCACATCCGCGCAGAACACCGGCACGCCCTGCGCGGAGAAGCCCTCGGAGAGGATTTGCAGCGTCACCGTCTTGCCCGTGCCGGTCGCCCCGGTGATCAGCCCGTGGCGGTTCGCCAGCTTGAGCAGCAGACATTCCGGTTTCTCGCTCTTGCCGATGAAGACCCGATCGCTATCGCCCGTCATGTGCTCCCCTTCGCCCGATTCGGTTGTCTGGTCATTTCACAGCCTTTGCGGGTGAGCGCGCCAGTCATGGGACCCGCGTTGGGTGGAACAGCAGCCGAAACCATGACGCTTGTCCACAAAAAACCGGAGAATGCCGCCTCAGCCAGGGGGCATGGCGCAACAGGACGCTTGTGTCCCGAAGCGCGCGCGGTAACATTCCCTCGTGCGCGAATGCGGCGCATGGTCGCGCAAAACACGGTGCCGATGGGGAGCGAAGGAGACCCGTAAATGAGCTATCCGATCGAAACAATAGAAGGGGTGGGCCCGAAATACGGCGAGTTGCTTCGCGCTCAGGGCATAACGCGGACCCACCACCTGCTGCAGCGGGCCGCAACCCGCAAGGGCCGCAAGGAAGTTGCCTCCGCCACCGGGCTGAAGGAGTCCGACATCCTCAAATGGACCAACATGTGCGACCTGATGCGCATCAAGGGGGTCGGCGAGGAATACTCCGAACTGCTCGAGGCCGCCGGCGTGGATACGATCAAGGAGTTGCGCACGCGCAAGCCGGCGAATCTCCACAAGGCAATGGTGGAGGCCAACGACAAGAAAAATCTGGTGCGCCAGCTGCCCAGCGGGCAACAGGTCGAACGCTGGGTCAAGCAGGCGAAAGACCTTGATCCCGTCATGAGCTACTAGGGCGCGGCGCCACGCTCCGCCCGTTTCCCCATCATCGCGTCGAGACGTGCCCGCGCCCGATCACCCGCGCTGTGCTAGTGTCGCTTGGAAAAACTTGCGGTCCGGCCCGGCGGTGCCGTATGCAAGAGCAGCGGGTTGTGTCGTGCGCGTTTGCAAGCCCGTTCGTGCATGAAGCGCCGCTCGCCGGTATCGCGGGCGCATTCCGCTGCGGACCGGCCCGTGACTGAAAGACCCGCGTCGGGCGTTTGAGAGTATTCTGGGGGCACGGAGCATGGAGACCGGGGCGGCGGCCGACACCTTTATTGCGTGGCAGGGCTGGGGCATGACCGGCGCGGCCGTTGCCCTGCTCATCCTGCTGATCTGGATCCTCGTCTGGCTACTGCCTTTTCCCAGCCGCTCGGTTGACGAGCGCCTCGCCGACCCGGACAGCCGCGCGCTGCTGCGCGACCGGCTCGGCGGCGCCGGCCCGTTCGGGCGCTACCAGCTGGCCATTCGTGATCTCAATGGATGGCTCGATGCGTGGTTCGGACCGTCGACCAGCGGACAAGCGCTTGAGCGATGCATCGCCATTGCCTTCGTTTATCCAGCCGTCCTGTTTGTCGTCACGCTCATCGTCGCAGGCGCCGCGCGCGGCCAAATCGCGACTTACGAGATCGCGGTGTTCCTCGCCATCACAACCGCGGCGGGCTATCTCGCGCATCGCCTTTTCCGCGCGCTTTACCGCGTGGGCACGAATTTATGGCGCTTTGTCGGGGGGGATTCCGACCTGATCCGGTTGATTGCGCGGGTCGTGCTCGGTGCGGTCGCCGTCATCATCGCGTTCGCGATCGCCATCGTGATCGCCTCGACCGTGGCGGGCGCGTTCGCCGAGGCGGGCACCATCGTGCTTGCCATCATCGCCGCGTTTGCGCTGGCCTTTACGTTGGCCGGGGTGCTCGCCGTGGCCGGCACGGCGGCCGCAATGGCCCTGTTGCTTGTGCTGACGGTCGCCGCGCTGGCCTTCACAGGCAAGTTTGCCTTTCTGCTGCTGCTGTTCTTCGTCCTCCTGCCGATGGTGAATGCGCTGCTGGACTGGCTGTCGTGGATCGTCACCCGGTTCTTCCTGCGCCGCGTCGCGCAGGTGACGCCGACATGGCGCGGGGCCGCGATGCTCGTTCTCGAGCTTGGCGCGGACCTTGCCGCGGCGCTCGTGCTGTTCCTCGCGCTCGTCGTGCTGCTGCCCAACGGTATCGAGATCATCAACGCGGTCCTGTCGCTCGCCGGGCGCGCGGAGTTCGATTGGCGCGATATCGTGGTGCGCGCGAATGAAGCCCCGCTGAGCGAGGGCCTGTTCGTCCTCGGGATGCTGGTGACAACGCTGGTGCCGACATTCGTGCACATCACGCGCGGTCTGGCGGGTATTGCCGCTGCCTGGACGCCTGGCGCCGCCGAAGCCGCGGCTGGCCTGCGCGCGGGCACACAGACCGCTGTTTGGCCTCAGGACGAGGCGCTTCCAGCCAGCGACGCGGGCATGTTTTATTCTCATGAGACGGTGCAATACGGGCAGGGCGCGGCGTACGCGCCTGCGGGAATTCAGGACGCGGCGGTAGTCGATTATGCCGCGCCGGTGGACGAAGCGAGCGATGGACCCCTGCGGCCGTCGGTTCAGCAGAAGGCGGCCCGGGCGCTGAGGCTGTCGCGGCTTTGGTATCTACCGGCCGCGGTGGCCGCGATCGGTGTCTTCGTGGGGCTTGTCGCCGTTATCGACGCGGCCGGCGTGTCGCTCGGCGATGTGCTCGTTCGCCTGGCTTTCTGTGCGTCGTCGTGGAGCCACGGGCAGTGCCCGTCCTGAGCGAGCGCGTCCGGGCTCATTCGTCGAGGGCGTCGGCCACACGCACCTGGATGTTCGGCGCCTTGTAGAAGATGTGCGCCCCGATCTTGGCAACGCGGTCGAACCGGCGCGCCCAGCGCGGGTTCACGTAATTCGCGTGGTAGTGCGTGGCGTAACCGATGTCCTTGAGCCAGTGCTCACCGCGCATCACCTCGCGCGCGAGCGCCTTGGAGCGCGACCATAGCGCCTTGTTGTTCGGGCGGTCCGCCTTGCCATCGCATGCAAAGGAGAACTGGCATGCGTTGCGGTTCCATTGTCCCTGGAAAATGACGCCGCAAATCGTGTCCGGATAGACATTTGCGCGCACGCGGTTCATCGCCACCTGCGCCACGGCGATCTGTCCGCGGCGCGGCTCGCCACGCGCCTCGAAATAGACGGCCGCCGTCATGCAGCGCAGCTCGCGCGCGCGGAACTCTTCTTCGGTGAAGCCGCCAAACAGGGCCTCGCCGCCTTCGGGTTTCAGGCTGGCCAGATGCAGCCGGCCGGGCCACGCGATCGGGTCGGCCTCGTCAACCTTCTCGCCATCAATCAGCCCGAACGCGGAGGTTGGCGCCATCATGAACATTGCCGCGCTCGCACCGCGCTCGATCCCCACCTCGTCCGAGCCGAAATCAGGAGCGTTCGCGCTGGTTTGCGAAAGCAGAACCTGGCTGCCCGCGGGCGGGTCAAGCCGGGGCCCTTTGCCAGTCCGATTGGCGCGCATCATGCCCGGCGCGGGCGACTCCGCCCGATCGGCCTCCGGGGCGGGCGTGAGGCTTGCAATCATGACCTCGGCGGGTCCGCGCGGGGTTTGCGGGCGTTTCATGGCGGACTTCTGGTCGGCCCGGGGCTGCTTCCCCGTCTCGCGGAACAGCGGGTCTGTAGTTGCGGGCAAGGCCGCGCTCGCCGTGCGCTGCGCCGCTGGCGCGGGCCGGACAACATCCGTCGCGCCGGAGCCCAGAACATACGCTTGGGCATAGAGTTCGCCCTTTGCGACCAGGTCGCTGTCCCTTACGAAATAGCCCGCCGAGATGAGCGGAATCGCCGCCAACAAGAACAGTGCCCGACTCATGTACCGCTTGCGCCCCACGCAACATTGACCGATGTGCAACTCACGGGGCTTGGAACCGAACGGACCTGTCTCTGCGTCAAAGGATTGCAACGCAAGCGCGCGAGCGGCCCCAGCCTCCTCACGCAGAAAAGCCGGATTGGGTAAATTTTTCATTAATCCCTGCACTGTTACGCAACACTGAAGACGCCGGGCGGACGGACGCTGTGTCCGGAGGGCAATCATGCCGCAGACTGTGGAGAGATTAAGGAGATTGTCTGCTTATTGCTTGACCTGTGTTAACCGGGTAACAACGCTGTTACGGGATCAGACGATTCCAATTGGCAAGCCGTGGCCCGCGCACCCCCTGCCGTACCGTCGCTCGTGCCGATCAGGTGGCCATCCCCGAAACCGCCGTCCCTCCTCGGCGACAGAGCCGGTGATAACGCGCAGAATTGCCACGCCTCTTTGACGGCGCGGTGCGATCGGTTAGAACACCTTGAGCACCGCGCGATCAGATACGACCGACGCGTCCAATTCAAAAAACGGAGAGAACGCGATGAGCAAGGTGGCCTGGATCGGACTTGGCGTCATGGGCTTCCCGATGGCGGGACACATCCGCGAGAAGGGCGGGCACGATCTGACCGTCTACAACCGTACCGCCGCGAAGGCCGAGGACTGGGTTGCCAAGTTCGGCGGGAAGACGGCTGCGACCCCGGCGGAGGCCGCGCGCGGCGCAGAATTCGTCTTTGCCTGCGTCGGCAACGATAGCGATCTGCGCGAGGTCACGCTCGGGGCCGACGGCGCGTTCGAGAGTTTGAGCGAAGGCGCGATCTTCATCGACAACACCACGGCCTCGGCGGACATCGCGCGCGAGCTTTATGCGGCAGCCAAACAGTGCGGTGCGGGTTTTCTCGATGCGCCGGTATCCGGCGGGCAGGCCGGCGCGGAAAATGGCAAGCTGACCGTGATGGTCGGCGGCGATGACGCGGACTTCGCCCGAGCGCAGCCGGTGATCGATTGCTACGCGCAGAAGGTTAAGCTGCTGGGCACCGCGGGCGCGGGCCAGCTCACCAAGATGGTCAACCAGATCTGCATCGCCGGGCTGGTGCAGGGGCTGTCGGAAGGCATCCACTTCGCGCAGAAAGCCGGTCTCGACATCCCGGCCGTAATGGAGACGATCTCGAAGGGCGCGGCGCAGTCGTGGCAGATGGACAACCGCTGGGAAACGATGACGCGGGGAGAGTTTGACTTCGGCTTCGCCGTCGACTGGATGCGCAAGGACCTCGGCATCTCGATGTCTGAGGCCAAGAACAACGGCGCGCGGCTGCCGGTCGCGGCGCTGGTTGACCAGTTCTATGCCGAGGTGCAGGCGATGGGCGGCAAGCGCTGGGACACCTCCAG
>CAYFVF010000089.1:2980-7288 GCA_964346335.1 uncultured Hyphomicrobiaceae bacterium | reverse complement strand
GGGGGGCGCAGGTGGCGCTTTGGCGTGCGTCCGGAACCGCCGAAACCCCCTTGCCGATCAAGGTGTTACAGGAGATTTCCGAGGGGAATTCAGGTTTGGTGGAGCCGAGGGGAATCGAACCCCTGACCTCAGCAGTGCGATTGCTGCGCTCTCCCAACTGAGCTACGGCCCCGAGTGCCAGCCATTTAGGAGTGCGTCTGCTGGACTGTCAAGCTGCGCGTGCGCACGCTCCGCCGATGGCCGCTTGCGGTCACACGGCAAGGCGTATACATGGAGACAAAAAGAGCAGCCAGGGGGCACGCATGATTCCACTTCTCCAGTTTATCTCGTGGCTACTAGGGCTTTACGTCACCGTCGTCGTGATCGCGGTGATCTTCAGCTGGCTGATCGCGTTTGGCGTGATCAACACCCACAACCAGTTTGTCCGCCTGGTGGCTGATGCCCTGTACAAGCTCACCGAGCCGGCGCTGCGTCCGATCCGCAATGCGCTGCCAGACTTTGGCGGGCTGGACCTCTCGCCTATCGTGCTGATTATCGGCATCTATTTCATCCAGGCGGTGGTGATCAACGGCTGGCTGATCCCGATCTTTGCGGGATATTGAGCCTGTGTCAGACGCGCTGCCTCCGCAGACGCCTGCCGTCGCGCACCCCGAGGGACTGGCGTTGAAGCTGCGCGTGACGCCGGGCGCCAAGCACGATGATATTTGCGGCACCCGCGCCTGGGGCACCCAAACGAGGCTCGTCGTCCGGGTGCGCGCCGGTGCGCAGGACGGCAAGGCCAATGTCGCGGTGGTACGCGCGCTGGCGCGCTGGCTGGAATTGCCCGCGCATGATCTGCGCCTGGTGGCCGGGCAGCGCTCGCGCCTTAAAACAGTGGTCGCTGCGGGCGAACCAGATGCCTTGTCCAGACGGTTGGCGCAGGCCCTGGATCAGCTATGACACCGGGGCTGATAACCCATAGCCGCAAGGCTGCCCCCACCTCTCAGCTTTAGGAGTGCCCCATGTCCCTAGCCCAGATCATCGAAGGCAAGCAGGTTGCAGAACAGGTCCGCACCCGGGTCGCGGAGGAGGTCGCCGCGCTGAAGCGTGATCACGGCATCACGCCGGGGCTCACTGTCGTGCTTGTGGGCGAGAACCCGGCCAGCCAGGTCTATGTGCGCAACAAGTCGCGCCAGACGGAGGCCGCCGGCATGGTCTCGACCATGCACCGGCTGCCCGCTGAAACCTCGCAGGATGAACTGCTGGCGCTGGTCGACACGCTGAACCGTGATCCGGCGGTGCACGGCATACTGGTGCAGCTTCCGCTGCCCGGACAGATCGACGAGACGCGCGTGATCGAGGCGATCGCGCCCGCCAAGGATGTCGACGGCTTCCATCCCGAGAATGTCGGCCGGGTTGCAACGGGCGCGGGGGGCATCGCGCCGTGCACACCGCTGGGCTGCGTGATCCTGGCGAAAAGCGCGGCGCGCGACTTGAGCGGGGCGGACGCGGTGGTGATCGGGCGCTCGAACATTGTCGGCAAGCCGCTGGTGCAACTGCTCCTGCGGGAGAACTGTACCGTGACAATCGCGCATTCGCGCACCCGTGACCTGCCGGAAGTGGCGCGCCGCGCCGACATTCTGTTCGCCGCCGTGGGGCGATCGGAGATGGTGCGCGGCGACTGGATCAAGCCTGGCGCCGTGGTCATCGACGTGGGTATCAACCGGCTTGATCCGCGTCCGGGCGAGGACAAGGGGCGGCTCGTTGGCGACGTGGCGTTTGACGAGGCGCGGGAGGTGGCCGGTGCGATCACGCCGGTGCCGGGCGGCGTCGGGCCGATGACGATTGCGTGTCTGCTGGCGAACACGGTGAATGCCGCGCGGGCGCAGAATGGCTTGGCGCCGGTCGATCTGACAGTTTAACGGAATTTGGGGGCTGGTTGGGCGTGGTACGAGTGGCGATTCTTTGCGCGGTTGCGATGCTTGTGGCGTCATCGCCGGCCCACGCGCAGCTCTATTGCAAGACAGTCATCGGCGAGGTCGAGGGCTTCGGCCAGGATTACACGCGCTTCACCGCTGAGCGCAGCCGCGACGAGGCTGTCGCCGAGGAAAAGGCCCGCCGGCGCGAGATGGGCCGCAAGGTCGAGAAGGTCGAGGTCGCGGAGACCGAGTGCGAGGCCGTCTATCCGCTCGGCTTCGAGGAATGGTATTGCATCGCCAAGGCGGATGTGTGCGTCGCGCGTTGAGGGCCGCAGCGTCGCTTCGTGTGGACCGTTGGCCGCGCCGATCCCGCGCAACTGAATGTGGCGCTTGAGCCGCTCCGCCTGTGGACAGCGGGCCTAGTGGAGCGAATTTGACATTTGAGTCCCGCTTGCGGCCAGGCTCTCGCTCAAATGTCAAATTCAAAAGCTCCACTAGAATCAGAAGCTTGCTAGTGGTCCTTATGATTCAGACATTTGCTCGGGCGGATGCTGCTATGGGATGCAAATGTCTGAATCGGACCACTAGCCTCTAACAGCGGTTGCATTTTTTCCAACAAGCGCCTGTGCGAATCAGGCAACAATCAAGTTAATCGTCCGATATGGCCTCTCAGGTCCCGCGTGCCAGTTGGATGCGCAGGAAATTTGCGCGGCGTCAGTCAGGTCGCCGCGCAAGAGGGGAAAGACGTAACGTCATGTCAGACACGGCCTCACTCAAATACGAACGCGATGACCTGTTCCAGGTTGGCGCGGCGCGCGTGCTGTTCTGCGGCAAGTCGTTCATCGCCGATCACACCGGCGTATTGTACTGGCCGGCGGAGGAAACGCTGATCGTCTCCGACTTGTGCCTCGACAAGGGCTCGTATCTCGCCGAGGACGACGCGGTGCTGCCGCCCTATGACACGCTTTCGGTTTTCGAAAAGCTCGAAGATGCGCTCTCGCGGTACGACCCGGCCCGCGTGGTTGCGCTGGGCGAAAGTTTCGGCACAGGTGATGCCTATCGCCGCAGCCTGTCGATCCACGATATCGACTGGCTCATCGACCTGATGGACGGGCGTGACTGGTACTGGGTGTGCGGCGACAACGATCCCGGCATCCCCGAGAAAGTCGGTGGAACGGTCTGTCCGAACGTGTCGCTGGCCAGCTTGCGGTTCCGGCACTTGCCGGTGCGCGCGCCGATCACCCATGAAGTCGCGGGCGGGGCCCATCCGGTCGCGACCTTTTCGCAATATGACCGGACCACGCGGGCGCGCTGCTTCGTGTCGAACGGGATGCGCTTGATCCTGCCGTCCGTTGGGCACTACGGTCCCGGCGCCAACGTGCTCGGCAAGAGCTTCGACCCGCTCATGGGCAATGAAGGTCTCTTCGTCTGGGTGGTCAGCCACGGCCAAGCGTTCCCGATCGCGGCCGGTCAACTTCTGGATGACGAGGAAGTTGAAAACACGCACGTGATGTAGCGCTACCTCGTCTTGCGGGTGAACAGCGGCGGTAGCAGGCAGTCAGTGGAGGTGTTGCGAGGCCCGCTGAGACGAGCCTCGCGTTTCCGCTTCAGGTCTTAACGTCGATGTTGAGCGTGATATTCGCGTTCAGAACCTGCGAGACTGGACATCCCTTCTTCGCAGCCTCAGCGATCTCGCGAACCTGTGCCTCGTCGGCACCGGGCACGGTTGCCGTGCAATCCAGATGTACGGCAGTAATTGATGGCCCGGCATCGCCCATCTCCAGCGTCACCGTGGCTTTCGTGGAGACGGTCTCGGGCGCAAGGCCCGCTCCGGCGAGTTCGTTGGAGAGCGCCATAGAGTAGCAGCCCGCATGGGCCGCGCCGATCAGTTCCTCCGGGCTGGTGCCTGCCTCTCCTTCAAAGCGCGTCTTGAACGAGAACGGCAAAGCGTCGAAAGCGCCAGAGTGACTGGACATCGTGCCACTGCCCGATTTCAGGTCGCCGTTCCATATGGCGGATGCATGGCTTTTCATGGACGCCTCCTGATTGGCTTTTGAGATTTCGTCGACTGCCCCAAAAATACGCTTCTGAGAAGCGCTTGTCATGGCCCCGCGAAAGGGCTGCACCATCGACGTGAGTCCATCTGAGCAAAATCACATCATGCCGCGCGATTACTTCCGAATGGCGAGCACGCTAAAAACCGTGCTCGTGATGTGCCGCTAGGCGGTCTTGCGCGTAAACAGCGGCGGCGCGACCAGCACGAACAAGACGGCGAGGGCGAACAGGTTTCCCTGCGCCACGGTCTGCGGCGAGAAAGTTTCGATAAGGGCAGCCAATGGTTGGTCGTTGCTGGCACCGATCAGGGCATATTCAAACGCCAGCGTCAGCCCCGCCCAGATCGCGCCAAGCA
>CAYFVF010000089.1:0-2880 GCA_964346335.1 uncultured Hyphomicrobiaceae bacterium | reverse complement strand
TCGCGCCGCCACGGCGCGTCCGGCCTCTCGCGGCGAAACACGAAGCGGTCATGCAGCCGGAAGCGCCGATTACGCCAGAACTCGATCTCGGTGGGGATCAGGCGATAGCCGCTCCAGTGGCTTGGACGCGGAACATTGCCAGTCGGGTATTTCGCGGTGTATTGCGCCACCGCTTTTTCGAGCGCGAAGCGGCTTTCCAGCGGGCGGGACTGTTGCGAGGCCCATGCGCCGACGCGGCTGCCAAACGCGCGCGAGGCAAAATACGCATCGGCCTCTTCGGCGCTGACCGGCTCCACCATGCCGCGCACGCGCACCTGCCGGCGCAGGCTCTTCCAGTGAAAACACAGCGCCGCCTTCGGTTGGGCGTCCAGTTCCGCGCCCTTGGCGCTCCCGGTATTGGTGTAGAACACGAAGCCATCGGGCGCGGCGTCCTTCAGCAGCACCATGCGCACATTCGGCATGCCGTCCGCGTCCACGGTCGCCAGCGCCATGGCATTGGCGTCGTTGATCTCGCTGGCGCGCGCATCGGCCATCCACGCGTCGAACAGCGCGAACGGGTCGTCCTTGCGCTCCGGATCATGCGCGCCCGGCAACTCCGCGTCTTCGGTCGTTCCATCGTCACTCATAGTTGCGCTCGCGTGCCTGTCGCGTTGATTGCTCATCAGGTTCGGCGCGACGGTTTCGCCAAACGCACGAAATGTCAATGCGGCGATCCGCGGGCCGCGAATCCGGGCCATAAAGGTGAGCGTGAAACAGGAAAATTCGGCTGTCACGTGGACTGGACGCGCATGGCCTTTCGTGTAGGATGCAGGCCGATTTCAACCCGCAGCATCAAAGAGGGCGACGGTGGCCGAGGCAACGCAGTTGATGGCAGGCAAACGCGGGCTTGTCATGGGGGTGGCGAACAATCGTTCGATCGCCTGGGGCATCACCAAGGCCTGCGCGGATGCCGGCGCCGAACTCGCGCTGACCTATCAGGGCGATTCGATGCACAAGCGCGTGCGCCCGCTCGCCGATGAAATCGGCGCCAAGGTCGTGCTCCCGTGCGATGTGACAGACTCGGCCTCGCTTGACGCGGTGTTCTCCACCCTTGCCGAGCAGTGGGGCAAGCTGGATTTCCTCGTTCATGCAATCGCCTTTTCCGACAAGTCGCAGTTGGACGGGCGCTACGTCGACACCTCGGAAGAAAACTTCAAGCAGACGCTGCTGGTGTCGTGTTACTCGCTTACCGCGATCACGCAGCGCGCGGAAAAGCTGATGGGCGACGGCGGTTCGATCCTCACGCTCACCTATTACGGGGCGGAGAAGGTCATGCCGCATTATAACGTCATGGGCGTGGCCAAGGCGGCGCTGGAGGCGAGTGTGAAGTATCTGGCGGCCGACCTTGGCAAGGACGGCATTCGCGTCAACGCCATCTCGGCGGGACCGATCAGGACGCTGGCGGCCTCGGGGATCGGAGATTTCCGCTACATCCTCAAGTGGAACGAATACAACTCCCCACTGCGCCGAACGGTTACAATCGAAGACGTCGGCCATTCCGCTGTCTATCTTTTGTCCGATTGGGGGCGCAGTGTCACTGGTGAAGTGCATCATGTTGATTGCGGTTATCATGTTGTGGGTATGAAGGCGGAAGACGCGCCGGATATTTCGGTGGTGTAGAGAGAAGGGGACGGTCCATCATGGATCCGATGAAGATTATTACGTACATCGCCATTACGGCCGTGGTAGCGCTTGTGGCGTTGGGCGGTCTGGGCTTTTATCTTGGCACCAACTTGGGTGACCGGTTTTCTCCGACGGCAGGATCGAGTGCGGCCTCGGACGAAGCGCTCACCGAAATCAGAAGTCTCAACCAGCAGATCACCGAACTCAAGGAAGCGCTTGCCGAGCGCCGCGATACCAGCCAGGAAAAGGAAGATGCCCTGGCCGAGAGCCAGGCGCGGTTGGCGAAGATGGCCGATGAGCTTGATGCGACCGAGCGCGAGCTCGAAGCCGCGCGCGAAGAGGCCTCGCAGTTGCGCGCACGCCTGGATCAGCAGTCCGGCGAGGTGAGTGCGGCCGCAACGACCCCGGCACAGGCGGGCGAGCAGCGCACCGCAGCGGCCACCGCCACCCAGGAAGATTCCGTCATGCTCTACGATCGTTTCCAGCTTGAGCGCGAGGCTGCACGCGACTTCGATGATGTGGACCTGCGTTTCGGCTTGCAGACCGTCGGATCGCGCTCGGCGGGCTTGAGCGTGAATGGCAAGCGCATCAGCATGCAGGTGAAGGACGGCAAGCAGATCATCCATAAGGGCGTCACCTGCGAGTTGATCCTGCTCGACACCGACCAGACCGTGCAGCGCGCGCAGTTTTCCCTGGCCTGCAAGCGCTAAGGGCGCTTAGGCGAATGCGCTGGGATGGTGTGACCATCTACTTTGTTCGTCACGGCCAGACCGACTGGAACGCTGAACGCCGCTTCCAGGGTCACCTCGACATCCCGCTGAACGATACCGGGCGGGCGCAGGCGGCGCGCAACGGGGCGGCACTTGCCCGGATCATTGGCGATCCGGTGGGCTTCGACTTCGTGTCCAGCCCGCTGAGCCGCGCGAGCGAGACGATGGAGATCATCCGCCGTGCGCTGGCGCTCGACCCCATCGGCTACCGTACCGACCCGCGCCTGCGCGAGATCCATGGCGGTGACAATCAGGGCAAGCTGCCGCCAGAGGTGGAGGCCGTAATTGAACGCGGCGCAGGTGAAGCGCCGGGCGCGCGCTGGCATTTCCAGCACCCTGGCGGCGAAAGCTACGCGATGCTGCACGCCCGGGTGTGCGACTGGCTAGAGGGCGTCAAACGCGATACAGTCGTGACGGCGCATGGCGGCGTCATGCGCTGCCTGCGGCG
>CAYFVF010000088.1:0-7300 GCA_964346335.1 uncultured Hyphomicrobiaceae bacterium | reverse complement strand
GCGTTGAGGCCCATGCGCGGCACCTCCGCGCGCAAGCTCTCGCGTTGCTCGTCGCTCCAGGGTTTCACGAGGTCCCACGCGGCATCCAGGCTGGTCTGGTCGTACAGTAGCCCAACCCACAACGCGGGCAGGGCGCACAGGTAGGGCGTCGGTCCGCTATCGGCGCCGCGCATCTCCAGGAAATGCTTGAGCCGGACCTCCGGGAACAGCGTGGTGAGGTGGTCCGACCAGTCGCTCATTGTGGGGCGCTCGCCCGGCAGTTGGGGCAGCTTGCTGTCCATGAACGCGCGGAACGACTCGCCCGCCACGTTGATCTGGCGTTCGCCGCGCTTGATGAAATACATCGGCACATCAAGCGCATAGTCGACATAACGCTCGAAGCTCATGCCGCTTTCAAAGGCGAACGGCAACATCCCGGTGCGATGAGGGTCGGTGTCGCGCCACAACGCGCTGCGGTATGACAGGAACCCGTTCGGCTTGCCGTCGGTGAACGGGGAGTTGGCGAAAATCGCCGTGACCAGGGGCTGCAGCGCGAGGCCGACGCGCAGCTTCTTGACCATGTCGGCTTCGCTGGAGAAGTCGAGGTTGACCTGCACCGTCGCGGAGCGGAACATCATGTCGCGCCCCAGCCGACCGACCTCGGGCATGTATCGCCGCATGATCTCGTAGCGGCGCTTGGGCATGATCGGCGTTTCCGCCAGCGTCCATTTCGGCGAAAAGCCGATGGCGAGGAAGCCCATGTTCAGCGCGTCCGCCACCTCGCGCACCTGCGCCAGGTGAGCATGCACTTCGCGGCAGGTCTCATGGACGTGGGTGAGTGGTGCGCCCGACAGCTCGAACTGCCCGCCCGGCTCCAGCGTGATGGTGCCGCCGCTGTCGCAACACGGGTCTTTCAGCGCGACAATGTTGCCATTTTCAAGCACCGGCTCCCACCCGAAACGCTCGGCCACGCCTTCGAGCATCGCCTTGATGCTGCGCGGCCCGTCATAAGGCACGGGCGAGAGGTCGTCGCGGTTGAAGCCGATCTTTTCGTGCTCTGTGCCGATGCGCCAGTCGGTTGGCGGCTTCGACCCGGCTTCCATGTAGGCGATCAGCTCATCGCGGCTTTCGATCGGGCGGGCAATGGCGTCTTCGTCCTGAGCCAACATGGGCGCTTGTCTCCCGCTTCGTCTCGGGCGCTGGTTTGAGTAACGCCCGTGTTGTTTTATCTCGGCCTAACCGAAGGCCCGTCCGTGTTTGCGCTGCGCCTAAGCGCGCACCCTCGCCGTTTTGGCGCGCAACTTCTTAATATACAAGATGGGGCGGGGTCATCGCCAGTCGCCCAGCACGGCATTCACAATCGCCAGCGCCGCAACCGCAGCGGTGTCGGCGCGCATCACGCGCGGCCCGAGCGAGATGGGAAGGGTGAACGGCGCAGCCAGCAAATCCGCGCGCTCATCGGGGCTGAAGCCGCCTTCCGGGCCGATCAGAACGGCGAGCGGACCGGGCGGGATGGCCGACAGCGCGGCAATCGGGCTGGCCACGGATGCAGCCTCATCACAAAAAATTAATCGCCGATCGGGCGGCCAGTCGGCCAGTACATCGGCCAGCGCGCGCGGCGCTGCGATGTCCGGCAGGTTCAGCATGTTGCACTGCTCCGACGCCTCGATCGCGTTGGCGCGCATCCGCTCGAGGTTGACGCGCTCGGGCACGGTGTAAGCGGTCATCACGGGGCGAAGCGCGGCGACGCCAAGCTCGGTGGCCTTCTGCACCATATAGTCGAGGCGCGCCTTCTTGAGCGGCGCGAACAGGTAGTCGATGTCTTGCGCGCTGGTCTGCTCGCGCAGCCGCTCGCTCGCGCCGAGCGTGCATTTGCCGCGTCCGGCCGCTTGGATCTCCGCGCGCCACTCCCCGTTGCGCCCGTTGAACAAGCGCACATCCGCGCCCGGCTTCAGCCGCAGGACGTTCAGCAGGTAGTTGGCCTGCCCGGCATCGCACGCGACCTCGGCGCCCGCCGAGAGATCGGCGTCGACGAACAGCCGCGGCGCCTTCCTGGCGCGATCGTCTTCCGCACGTCGGATCACAGCGGGTTAGGGTCCTCTGGCCGGGTGGGCGCGACCTCGCGGGGCTTGCCCTGATGCAGGATCAACGCCACTATCCGGCTCAACCGGGAGGCCGGATACCGCGTCTCATAATGTTCAACCCGTGAACGAACCACGCTCATGACGCAAGCAAATCCAGACACCGTGGCTGACGCGCCGCGCGGCAACTGGGTCGACACCTGGGCGCCCGCGCCCATGCGGCCCTATCTGCGCATGATCCGTGCGGACCGGCCCATCGGCACGTGGCTGTTGCTATGGCCATGCTGGTGGTCGGCCGCGCTCGCCGCCGTGGCGGCGGGCGATAGCGCGCCAAACCTGTGGCATCTTGCGCTGTTCGCGATTGGCGCGTTCGTCATGCGCGGAGCGGGTTGCGTTTACAATGACGTGGTGGACAAGGACATCGACTGCGCGGTGGCGCGCACGCGCTCGCGCCCGCTGCCCAGCGGCCAGGTGAGCGTAACGGCGGCCAAGGCGTTCATGCTTGGGCTCGCCTTCACCGGCTTTCTCGTGCTGATCCAGTTCAACCCGTTCACGATCGTGCTGGGCATCGCATCGCTGGGGATCGTGGCGATTTATCCATTCATGAAGCGGATCACCTACTGGCCGCAGGTGGTGCTCGGGCTGGCGATGTCGTGGGGCGCGCTGATGGGCTGGGCGGCGGTGTTCGGGCGGCTCGACCTGGCGCCGGTGCTGCTTTATGCGGGCTGCATTGCATGGACCATCGGCTATGACACGATCTATGCCCATCAGGACAAGGAAGACGACGCGCTGATCGGGCTGAAGTCGACCGCGCTCAGGTTCGGCGCGCGCACGAAGCCGTGGCTGGTGCTGTTTTACGGGGTCGCGCTCGGTACAATAACGGCTGCGGGCGTGCTGGCGGGCGGCGGGTTGGTGTTCATGGCTGGTTTGGCGCTCGGTGCTGCGCATCTGGGCTGGCAGATCGTCACGCTGGATGTGAATGACGGCGACAACTGCCTCAAACGCTTCCGGGCGAACCGGAATTTCGGCGCGATCATTTTCCTCGCGCTGTTGGCCGAGGCTGCGCTTGGTGCATGACACCGCGGGCTGCTGGCGTGTGAAAGGATGACAAGCAGAGATGATGAAAAGGGCCGATGCCGATATCGGCGCGCCAGCGGACTTGATGGCGGACTACGAGCTGTTGCGCCAAGCGGTGAGGGCGGCTGGCGCGACCGCGCTCAAATATTTCCGGCGTGATACGCCCGTCTATCACAAGGCCGATGGCAGCGAAGTCACCGATGCTGATCTTGCCGTCGATGCCCAGCTCCACGCCGCGCTGCACACGCCGCGGCCCGGTTACGCCTGGCTGTCGGAGGAAACGCCTGACGGTGCTGCCCGGCTCGATGCCCGGCATGTCTGGATCGTGGACCCCATCGACGGCACGCGCGCGTTTGTTCTCGACAAGCCGCAATGGGTGATTTCCGCCGCGCTGGTGGCGGATGGCGAGCCGGTGGCCGCGGCGGTCTTCAACCCGGCGTTTGACGAGTTCTTCGCCGCCTGCCGCGGATGCGGTGCGGAGCTGAATGGGGCGCCCATCCGCGTGACCCAGATCGCGGATCTTCATGGCGCGCACATCCTGACGCCGAAAAGCGTGGCGAAGCGCGCGGGCTGGCTTTCTCCGGGCGAGCCGGAGGTGGAAACCTCCTTCGTTTACTCGATTGCCTACCGGATGGCTCTGGTTGCGGCCGGCCGTGTAGACGGCGTTATTGCTACCGGGCAAAAAAGCGAATGGGACGTTGCGGCTGGCGCGCTGATCGTGCAAGAAGCAAGGGGTCGGGTAACCTCTGGCGCGGGCGCGCCATACCGGTTCAACAATCGGGTCCCGCTGCTTGACGGCACTGTTGCCGCTGCCCCGGACCTTCATGGCAAACTGCTGGCGGCGCTGGGGTAGACCGGCCGAAAGACCGAGACCTGGAGAGATGCGACGCGATGGCGGACAACGATCAGCAGCAGCCGCAGAAGCAGCTTCTTCATCTCGTGTTCGGCGGCGAGTTGAAGTCTCTCGACAGTGTCGAGTTCGAGGACGTATCCGACCTCGATATTGTCGGTATTTTTCCAAATTATGCCCAAGCCTATGACGCGTGGAAGGCGGCTGCGCAACGAACGGTCGATGATGCGCACATGCGCTATTTCATTGTCCACATGCACCGGCTGCTGGATCCGGAGAGCGGCAAGGTTTCGAACTTGGATTGACACGGGACGCACTGGCACGCCCGCAACCTTTAGGTCATTGGTCGTCTGATGGCGCAACGCCGTTCCACCACACCGCAGGCTGTGAAAAGCGCGCTCGGATGGCTGGCGGCGCGCTATATTGCGCTTGTGCGCGACAGCTCCACAGTGGTCCGCGTGCCCGAGAACATGGACCGGCGTATCGGGGAGTTAGCCCCGGCGATCTTCTCAAGCTGGCACGGCCAGTTTCTCATGTCGCCGGTGATGAAGCCTGGTGATCAGCCCGCAAAAATGATGATTGCGCGCCACCGCGATGCCGAGGTGATCGCGCAGGCGGTGGGCCATTTTGACATCGAGCTGATCCGCGGGGCAGGCGCGGCCGGACGGCGCAAGGATCGCGGCGGCTCAACCGCATTCCGCGCAGCGCTGGCGAGCCTGAAGGACGGTGTTAATGTCGCCATGACGGCGGATGTTCCGACAGGGCATCCGCGCCGGGCCGGGATGGGTGTTGTCATGCTGGCGAGCCTGTCCGGGCGCCCCATCATTCCGATGGGCTTCGCCACCCGGCGCAGCCTGGCGTTTCGCACCTGGAGCCGGTTCACGCTCAACCTGCCATTTTCGAAGCTGGCGCTGGTCATGGGCGAACCGGTTCAAGTGCCGCATGAAGCCGATGGCTCGGAGCTGGAAGCCAGCCGCGCCGAGGTCGAACACCGCTTGAATGTCGCGACACGCGAAGCCTACAGGTTGGCGGGCGGTGCTCAGCATCTGGCCGAACCCGTAAGCGCGGCAAACCCGGACAAGCCAGGCCTGTTGCTGCGGACCTATCGCTTAATAACACGAATCGCGCGCCCGTTGGCGGGAATGCTCGTGCGCCGGCGCGTCGCCAAGGGAAAGGAAATCGGCGAGCGTATTGGCGAGCGATTCGGACGTGCGGGGCGCACCCGCCCGGCGGGCAGGCTGTGGTGGTTCCATGCTGCCAGCGTCGGTGAGACAAACGCCATCCTGCCGCTGATGCATGCCCTGCGCGAGCGCTATCCAGGCATCCGCTTTCTGCTGACCACGTTCACGGTCACATCCGCGCGAATTGCCAGCAGCCGCTTGCCCGAAGGAGCGGTGCATCAGTTCGCGCCGCTCGACTCGCCGTCTTTTATCCGCCGTTTCCTCGATTACTGGCAGCCGGAGCTGGCGGCGTTCACGGAGTCGGAAATCTGGCCGAACATGATCCTCGATACCCATGCGCGCGGCATTCCGATGGTGCTTGTGAACGCGCGGATGTCGCCGCGCTCGTTCAAGAGATGGCGCAAGCGCCCGAGTATGAGCCGACCGTTGTTCTCGCGCTTCGACATGGTGCTGGCACAGGACCAGACGCTTGCCCGCCGCTTCATGAAGGCGGGCGCGCACACCGTGTTGACGCTGGGCAATCTGAAGGCTGATGCCCCCGCGCCACCGGTGGATAACGCGCTGCGCGGCGAACTCGAAAGCGCGCTGAACAGCCGGGCGATCCTGCTGGCGGCGAGCACGCATCCCGGAGAAGACGAGATCGTGGCGGAGGCCGCCGAGTTGCTGCGCGGGCGCATCCCCGGCCTGCTGACGGTCATTGTGCCGCGCCATCCCGAGCGCGGCGCCGCGATCCTGGAGATGACCAGGGCGAGGGGTATCGAGGCTGTGCGGCGCTCTCGCACGCCGTTGCCCGGCGCGGATACCGAAGTGTTCATCGCCGACACGCTGGGCGAGCTTGGCACGTGGTACGCCCTTGCGCCATTGGCGCTGGTAGGCGGCTCGCTGGTGCCGCATGGTGGACAGAACCCGATTGAGGCGGTCAAGCTGGACACTGGCGTGCTGACCGGCCCGCACCATGCCAATTTCGCGCAGAGCTTCGAGGCGCTGAACAGGGTGGGTGGCTGCCGGGAGGTGGGCGACGCCAAAGAGTTGGCCGATGCCGTCGCGGACCTGCTGGGCGACAGCGAGGCGCTCGATACCATGCGCGTCGCCGCGCGCGGGGCGGCCGCCGAGCTGGAAGGCGCGCTGGAGCGCACGCTGGCCGTGCTCGCGCCATACGCGGAATCCGAAAGCACACGACCGGCAAGGCGTCTGCTGCCAAGCGAAGCGGCGTCAAGCCTGGTGATCGACACCCCCGATGCCGCCCCGACCAAAGCTCGCGTGGATACGCGCCATGCCTCGTGATGCGCCTGCGTGGTGGTCCGGCGCGCCGGGCGGTGATGCGGCCACGCGCGGCTGGCTTTACCGCGCGGCGCTGACGCCGGTGTCGTGGCTCTACGGCGCGGCTGCGCAGGGACGTTTCGCGCTGGCCCGGCCCTATCGTGCGGGCATCCCGGTCGTTTGCGTGGGCAATTTCACGGCGGGCGGCGCGGGAAAGACTCCGGTGGCGGTTCTTCTTGCGCGCATGTTGCAGGACATGGAGGTCTATCCCAGCTTTCTCAGCCGTGGGTATGGCGGCGCGCTGGCCGGCCCGCACCTTGTGAACCCGGACCGTGACCATGCCGGCGCGGTGGGCGATGAGCCCTTGCTGCTGGCGCGACATGCGCCCACGGTGATCTCGCGCGACCGGCGCGCGGGCGCGGAAATGATCGAGGCGCAAGACGCGGGCGCGATCATCATGGATGACGGCTTCCAAAACCCTCAGCTTGCGAAAGACCTTTCGATCATTGCCGTGGATGCTGGCTTTGGCATCGGTAACGGAGCGGTGATTCCGGCTGGGCCGCTGCGCGCACCGCTCGGGTTCCAGGCGCGGCGGGCCGATGCCATGCTGCTGATCGGGGAAGGCACGCCCGGTGCCGCATTGGCGCGGCGCTTGTCTCTGCCGGTGCTGCGCGCGCACATCGAGCCGGATGCGGATATTGGCTGGCTGAACGCGGGGCCCGTCATCGCCTATTCCGGCATAGGCCGGCCCGGCAAGTTCTTCGATACGCTGGAGCGGTTGGGCGCACGGATCGCGGCGCGCTACGCATTTGCGGACCATCACGCCTACACGCCGGAGGACGCCAACACCCTGCTGACCCACGCGCAGCGAG
>CAYFVF010000087.1:0-7330 GCA_964346335.1 uncultured Hyphomicrobiaceae bacterium | reverse complement strand
TGTCTTTCGAGCAGGTGAAGCAGTGCGCAAACAGGGCGCAGGCGCGCGGCTCACCCCCGGGCAGGTCAAGCCGCGCGGCCAGTTCGACGCCTCGCGAGCCGGGGAAGGTGAGTTTCTGTGACGAAGCGGGCATCGGTCATGTCCTTCTGGGGCGCGTTCCACCCCGGCAGGATTGGCAGCGTAAGACGCAACGCGCAAGCGCCAGCCGCTCACGATGCCGTAAAAGCTGCGTTATTGCCCGGCCGCGCCGCCATCCGGGCCCTCGGAGAGCAGCCGGTTGAGCCGCGCCCGCTCGGCCTCGCTCAGCGGTTTCGGCGCTTCCAACTGGCGTGATGCGCGCCCGCGAAACACCTTGACCGCCAGAGCCAGCCCAAACAGGAGTAACGCCAGCGGCGCCAGCCACAACAGGTAGGTGTGGGGCGCGAAACGCGGCTCCAGCAGCACGAACTCGCCATATCGCGCGACGATGTACTCCACCACTTGCTCGTTGCTGTCGCCTTCCTGGAGCCGGTCGCGCACGAGCACGCGCAGATCCTTGGCCAGGTCCGCGTTCGATTCGTCGATGGCCTCGTTCTGGCAGACCACGCAGCGCAGCCCCTTGGAGATGTCGCGCGCGCGTTCCTCCAGCTTGGGGTCGTCCAGCACCTCGTCCGGCTCAACCGCCTGAACCGCGCCGGGCAGCAGCATGGTGAGCGCCAGAAGCATTGCGATGAAGCGCATGGTCACACTACCTCTCATTCGGCCGGGGCGGGCGCCCCGACGGGCCGCCGGCTGCTGCGCGGCGCGCCAACCCGCAGCCGCCGATCCGCCAGCGAGATCCCGCCGCCAAGGAACATGATCCCTGTGCCGAACCAGATCAGCACCACGAGTGGGTGGAAATACATTCGCACGGAGTAACCGCCGCTATCGAGGTTGTCGCCGATGGCGATGTAGAAATTCCCGGTCCAGAACGAGTGGATGCCCACTTCCGAGGTGGTCTGGCGCGGTTGATCGTAAAGCCGCTTCGACGGCTCCAGCGTGAATGTCCGGCCAGAGGATGTCTCGACGCTGAAGCGCGCGCTTTCCTCGGTGAAGTTCGGACCGCGCCGGGGCGTCACCTCCTGAAGTGTCACGTTAACGCCGGCGAAGGCCATCGTCTCGCCGACCTTCATCGCCTTGATTTGCTCGGTGTTCCAGGCGCTGACCCCGACGATGCCCAGAACCATCACGCCGACGCCCAAGTGCGCCAGCATCCCGCCATAGCTCGATGCCGGCAGGCCGTGCGCACGCCGCCACGTCTCAGCCAGCGGCGCCTGGAACAGCTTGATGCGGAACGCGGTCTCCGACAGGGCGCCGAAGATCAGCCAGACCGCAAGCGCAACTGCGAGCGGCGCGAGGGTCGGCCCGTCCATCGTCAGTGCAAACGCTGCGACGCCTGCAAGGAATGCCAGCCCGGCGGCCACGGCGAGGCGCTGGCTCGCGCCGAGTATGTCGCCGCGCTTCCACGCAAGGAACGGGCCGTATGGCATCGCCAGCAACAGCGGCACCATCAGCGGCACGAAGGTTGCATTGAAGAACGGCGGGCCGACCGAGATTTTTTCGCCCGTCACGGCTTCGAGCGCCAGCGGATACAGCGTGCCGATCAACACGACGCCGCAACCCGTCGTCAGAAGCAGGTTGTTGAGCACCAACCCGCCTTCGCGTGAGACCGGCGCGAACACGCCGCCCTGGCGCAGCAGCGGCGAGCGCCAGGCATATAGCGCCAGCGCCGCCACCATGAAGAACGCGATGATGGCGAGGATGAAGATGCCGCGATCCGGGTCGTTTGCAAACGCGTGGACCGAGGTGAGCACGCCCGAGCGCACCAGGAACGTGCCGAGCAGGCTCAGCCCGAAAGTCAGGATCGCGAGCAGGATGGTCCATACCTTCAGCGCCTCGCGCTTTTCCATCACCACGGCGGAGTGCAGCAGCGCGGTGCCCAGCAGCCACGGCATGAACGAGGCGTTCTCGACCGGGTCCCAGAACCACCAGCCGCCCCAGCCGAGCTCGTAATAGGCCCACCACGAGCCCATCGAGATGCCGAGCGTCAGGCACATCCAAGCTGCCAGCGTCCATGGCCGCACCCAGCGCGCCCAGGCGGCGTCGATGCGTCCTTCTATGAGCGCGGCGACGGCGAAGGAAAAGGCCATCGAGAAGCCGACATAGCCCGCGTAGAGCAGGGGCGGATGAAACGCGAGCGCGACGTCCTGCAAGATCGGGTTCAGCCCGTTGCCTTCGGGCGGGGCGGGATTGAGCCGCTCGAACGGGTTGGAGGTCAACAGGATGAAGAGCAGGAACGCCACGGACAGCGAGCCTTGCACCGCCAGCGTGTTGGCCTTCAGCGTGGATGGCAGGTTGCTGCCGAACACCGCGACGCCCGCGCCAAACAGCGCGAGGATCAGCACCCACAGCACCAGCGAGCCTTCGTGGTTCCCCCACACGCCGGAGATCTTGTAGATCATCGGCTTGGCGGAATGTGAGTTCAGCGCGACGTTGGCGACGGAGAAATCCGAGATGACATACGCATGCGTCAGCGCGGCGAACGCGATCAGGATTAGGACGAGTTGCGCGACGGCCGTTGGCAAGGCCGTTTGCATCAGCGCGGCGTTGCCCCGCTGCGCCCCCCAGGCCGGCGCGATGGTCTGAACGCAGGCCACGGCCAGCGCAAGCAGCAGCGCGAAATGTCCAATCTCGGTAATCAACGCTTCAGCCTTTCGTTGTCTGCATTATTGCGCGGGTTCCGGGTCCGATGTGACGTAGGCCGGTTCCGCGCCGGCGCCGCCGGTTTGCGCGCCGTCACCACCTTCGCCGTGTTGCCAAACGCCCTGTCGTTTCAGCGCATCCGCCACTTCTTTCGGCATGTAGTTCTCGTCGTGGCGTGCAAGCACGGTGTCGGCCCGGAACACGCCGCTCTCGTCCAGTCGGCCCTCGGTGACAACGCCCTGGCCTTCGCGGAACAGGTCGGGAAGGATGCCGGAATACGTCACATTGACGGACCGTGCGGTGTCGGTCACGGAAAAGCGGATCATGGTGTCTTGTCCCCGCTCCACGGTGCCTTCTTCAACAAGGCCACCAAGGCGAAACCGCTGCTCCGGTTCGATCGTTTTTTCCGCAACGTCGCTCGGGCTGTAGAAGAAGGTGATTTTGCTTTGCAGGGCGGTCAGCACCATCGCCGTTGCGCCGCCGAGCACCAAGAGGCCGATCACGATCAAAACGCTGCGACGCTGTTTGCGTGTCATCGCTGTCTGTTTGCTCCCGCGCTTGCCGTCTACGAGTTGAGGCCGAGCTGGCGCGCGGCATTGTCTATCCGCTCCAGCGCGTCCTGATTGTCCTGAAAATTCTCTCGCGCCGAGGCTGCAGCCTGTTTTGCCTCGTCCGCCTTGCCAAGCACCGTGTAGGCGCGCATCAGCCGCAGCCAGCCATCAAGATCACCGCCATCGGCATTCAGCCGCTCCGCGAGCCCTGACACCATATTCTCGATCATGGCGGCACGCTCTTCGCGGCTCATGTTATCCGCGCTGCGCATGGCCTCGGGCGACAGCGCGGGCGCGCGTGCCTGGTCCGGGTTGAGCCGCGCATCGACGATCGCCAGCCGGGTGCCGACCATCGCACGCCACGGCGCGCCCTGTGGACTGGCCTCGAGGATATTGCGGTAAGCCGTGCGCGCTTCTTCCAGCCGGCCATTCTGTTCGTCGCCCACCGCGAGCCAGAACTGCGCCTTCAGGCTTTCGGGATTGCGCTCCAGCGCCCGGCTGAACGCCATTTGCGCGGTATCGCCGACCTGGCCAGCGTCGCGCAGCACCATCGCCTCGCCCAACCCTTCGAGCCGCGCGGCGCTTTCACCGTTGAGCCTCAGCGCCTGCTGAAAGGCGAACACAGCATCATGATATTGCTGCTGGCGAAGATACACGGGGGCGATGACATCCCAGCCTGCGCCGTCATCCGGCTGATCCTCCAGGCGCTGTTCGACGCGGCGGACCATCTCGGACACGCGCTGGTTTTCGGGCGACTGGTCGGCGCGGGCAGCGTGCGGCTGTTGCGGCAGCATCGGCGAGCCGAGCGTTAGGTACCCGCCGAGTGCGAGCGCTGGAATGACCATCACCATTGCGACGAGCCAGCGGTCGTTTTCCCCGCCGGACGAAGAAGCCGCGCCCGCTGTATCGCCGTCCGTGCTGCGCAGCAGCCTGCGGCTGACCTCGATGCGGGCCGCTTCGGCTTCCCTGTCGCTGAGCACGCCGCGCTCGCGTTCTGTTTCGATTTCGGCGAGTTGGGCCTTGTAGATCTCGGCATCGGAGCGGGCGGCGGCTGTTTGTTGCGCCCCGGCGGGCCGCACCAGCGGCAAACAGACCAGTGCGATCACTGCCGCCGTCAGAACCGCGAGAATTGCCCAGAGAAACATCACGCTCCGCTCACATTGTCAGCATCGACCTGTAAAATATGAAACAACGGTCCTCAAGCGCAAGCGCAAGCGGAGGAAATTCGGCCTGCTGGCGGCGAAAAGACGCGCGTAGCGATAGGCGTGTCACTCGGCCGCCGCGAAAGCGCGCTGCGACGGCCCAACGTGCGGCGTCACGAACCCGCGCTGTCTGAGCCAACGCAATCGCTTCCCCGGATTGTGCCTTTGCGATTGTTGGTTTCGAGAAGCGGACCAGCTTTCCGGAATGCGGCGTCAGCCGATTTCGCGCCAGCGCCCGTCATCACCGCGGCAGGACGTGCCCCGGATCACGTCGGGTTCGCCCTCGATATAGATCGTGTGCTCGAACTCCCGGCACAGACGGCCGTTACGGCGGAACTCGCGGGTGACGACAACCTCGCCGCGATGACCGGATTCCGGGTTGCGCCAGTCGCGGCTGCTGCCGACGTCCTCTTCTTCCAGCGCATAATATTCAGCCGCTGCGGCGTGGCGACGGTCGGCCTCATCCATCCTGCGGCCGATCTCGCTGCCCACGATCCCGCCGACGACAGCGCCAGCAGCGGTGGCAAGGACGCGCCCGGTGCCCGAGCCGACCTGATTGCCAACGATGGCGCCCGTGACAGCGCCGATGACCGCGCCCGAGTCCTGGTTGCTCGCACAGCCCGCGGCGCCTAGGCTCAAGATGCCGGCGAGCGCCAGACCAATACCTTTTTGCACGATTGCCCCCACTCTCATTGCCCGGTCATGCCAAAGCGACTGCGTTGGTCATGATTTGTTCACGATTACGACCTGACCCAATTGCGATATTCTGTCTTTTTTGCGGCCTTCTCACTCGGTTTGAACAGTCGGCAGGACGAGCACTGCGCGCAGGCCGCCAAGCGGCGACTCCTCCAGCCTGAAATTCCCCGCATACAGGTTTGACAAGTCCGCGACGATCGACAGTCCGAGCCCGGAGCCGGGCTTGTCTTCGTCGAGACGCCGTCCACGCTTGACGGCTTTTTCACGCGCTTCCGGCGACAGGCCCGGCCCGTCATCGTCCACAAGCACGCGAACATAGCGCGCATTCGCCTGATCACGCTC
Source organism: uncultured Hyphomicrobiaceae bacterium (assembly GCA_964346335.1). Taxonomy (GTDB): domain Bacteria; phylum Pseudomonadota; class Alphaproteobacteria; order Rhizobiales; family Rhodomicrobiaceae; genus Dichotomicrobium. Next base: position 1,818 of record CAYFVF010000087.1, on the reverse strand, counting down.
GGCTTGCACCGACACCCGCGTGCGCGCCCATTTGCAGGCGTTGTCCATCAGGTTGCCGATCATCTCCTGAAGGTCCTGCTTCTCGCCCTCGAAGCGCAGGTGATCCGGGCACTCGGCCATAAGCTCGATCTGGTTATGGCTGTAAATCTTGGCGAGCGCCCCGCGCATGTCGTCGATGACCGGCTTCAGATCGGTGGCGTGCCCCACCACGCCGGCGCGCGCCGCGACCCGCGCCCGGTCCAGGTGATGCGTCACCTGCTGGCGCATGATTTCCGCCTGCTCGCTGACCTTCTGGGCGAACGGGTCTTCGCGCCCGCGCGCTTCATTGGTTATCACGCTCAGTGGCGTCTTGAGCGCGTGCGCGAGGTTGCCGACATGGGTGCGCGCGCGTTCGATGATGTCCTGGTTGGACTGGATCAGCGAGTTCAACTCCTGCTGCAACGGCTGGATTTCCAGCGGGAGTTCGCCTTCCAGCCGCTCCGCCTTGCCCGAGCGGATGTTTGCGAGGCGGGCGCGGATGTCGCCCAGCGGGCGCAGGCCGTAGCGCACCTGAATGAACGTGGCGAGCAAGAGGGCCGCGCCAAGCGCCGCAAACGCGGCGATCAGCATGGTCGTGAAGCTCCAGACAGAGACGTCGATTTCGCCCGCATCACCGGCCACGGCGAAAGTATAGCTGCGCGGCGCGTTCTCCCCGGGGAAAATGATGTCGCGCGCAACGACGCGCAGCAATTCCCCGTCAGGACCGGTAATGTAGGCGCGCTGGATCTCGCTCTCGGTCTCCCCGGCCTCCGGGACCCTAAGCGCCTCCGACACCAGCGAAGCCGACTTCAGCAGCGGCTCATTTTCTTCTTCTGCCCGGGCGATCTGCCAATACCATCCCGACGCCGGCAGCGAGAACAGCGGTTCGCCCAGCGTATCCGGCGCTTCAAGCACCAGACCGTCCTGTGCGCGTGACGTGGCGCCGATCAGGTATTGCAGGTAATAGTTGAGGCGCACATCGAAGCTGCTTTCCACCGCGCCGCGATAAACCGACACCAGCGCCACCGCGGTCGCGGGCAGGATCAGCAGTATGCAGGCCGTTGCGGCGGCCGACAGGCGGAATGCGAGAGAGTTGCGCTTCATTGGCCGGCGCCGTTACCGCCATTGTCATCGGCCAGACGGTAGCCAAGACCGCGCACCGTTTCGATCAGGTGTCCGGGGATCTTCTTGCGCAGCCGCCCGATGAACACCTCGATGGTGTTGGAGTCGCGATCGAAATCCTGTTCGTAGAGATGCTCCACCAACTCCATGCGCGGCACAACGCGCCCGCGATGATGCATCAGGTAACTCAGCAGCCGGAATTCCAGCGAGGTGAGCTTGATCGGCGCGCCGTCACACGTCACGCGGGCCGTGCGCGTATCAAGGCGGAGCGGGCCGCATTCGATCTCCGAACTCGCAAAGCCGGCCTGGCGGCGCAACAGCGCGCGCACCCGCGCCAGCAATTCCTCCATGTGGAACGGCTTGGCGACATAATCGTCCGCGCCCGCGTCCATTCCGGCGACCTTGTCGCTCCAGCGGTCCCGCGCGGTGAGGATCAGCACCGGCATGTTGCGTTGCTCGCGGCGCCAGCGCTCGAGCACGCTCAGGCCGTCCAGCGTCGGCAGACCGAGATCGAGGATAGCGGCGTCGTAGCTCTCGGTGTCGCCGAGGAAATGCCCTTCTTCGCCGTCGAGCGCGCAATCCACCGCGTAACCGGCTTGCGCCAGCGCGGCCTTGATCTGGCGGTTCAGGTCCTGGTCGTCTTCAACCACCAAAATTCGCATTGGGGCAGGTTTCCGT
>CAYFVF010000086.1:4993-7371 GCA_964346335.1 uncultured Hyphomicrobiaceae bacterium | reverse complement strand
GATTACGACCGGCCCATTTACCTGGACAAGGTGCTCGGGCTTGAGACGGCAACGGTACGCCAGATCATGGAGATCCTTCAGCGCACCTATTGTGGGCCGATCGGCATCGAGTTCATGCATATTTCCGTGCCCGAAGAAAAGGGCTGGCTGCAGGAGCGCATCGAGGGCGTCGGCAAGGAGGTGCAGTTCACCCGCCGCGGCAAGGAAGCGATCCTGCAAAAGCTGATCGATGCCGAGAGCTTCGAGAGCTATCTCGACAAGAAATATACCGGCACCAAGCGGTTCGGTCTGGATGGGGCCGAGGCAATGGTCCCTGCGCTGGAGCAGGTGATCAAGCGTGGCGGCAACCTTGGTGTCAGCGAGATCGTCATCGGCATGCCCCACCGTGGCCGGCTCAACGTTCTGTCAAACGTCATGGGCAAGCAGTACCGGGCGATCTTTCACGAGTTCAAGGGCGGCTCGGCGCATCCCGAAGAGGTCGAGGGCTCGGGCGACGTGAAATACCACCTTGGCACATCCTCGGACCGGGCGTTCGACGGCAACGAGGTGCATCTTTCGCTGACGGCGAACCCGTCGCACTTGGAGGCGGTTGATCCGGTCGTGCTGGGCAAGGTGCGCGCCAAGCAGGACCAGCATCACGACAGCGACCGCACCACGGTCTTGCCGCTGCTGTTGCACGGCGACGCGTCCTTTGCGGGCCAGGGTGTCGTGGCGGAGTGCTTCGGCCTGTCGGGCCTTCGCGGCCACCGCACCGGCGGATCGATCCACTTCATCGTAAACAACCAGATCGGCTTCACGACCGCGCCGCGCTTCGGCCGCTCCTCGCCGTATCCCTCGGACGTCGCGCGCATGGTCGAAGCGCCGATCTTCCACGTGAACGGCGATGATCCCGAGGCGGTGACGCATGTCGCGAAGGTGGCGACGGAATTCCGCCAGCGGTTCCGCAAGCCGGTGGTGATCGATATGTTCTGCTACCGCCGCCACGGCCACAACGAGGGCGACGAGCCGTCCTTCACCCAGCCGCTGATGTACAAGCGCATCCGCAATCACCGCCCGGTTGTCGACATCTACGCCGACCAGCTGGGAAAGGAAGGGCTGTTCGACCGCGAGCAGATCGACCAGATGCGCGCCGACGCGCGCAGCCGCCTGGAAAGCGAGTTCGACGCCGCCGATTCCTATCGCCCGAATCGCGCGGACTGGCTGGATGGGCGCTGGTCGGGTATCGGGTTCGCCGACGAGGGGCCGCGCCGCGGCAAGACCGAAGTCGACATCGAGACCCTGAAAGCCGTCGGCGAGAAGATCACCACGATCCCCGAAGGCGTGAAGGCGCACCGCACGCTCAAGCGGATCTTCGAGAACAGGCGCAAGGCGATCGAGACGGGCGAGGGTATCGACTGGACGACGGCCGAGTCGCTGGCGTTTGCCACGCTGCTGGACGAGGGCTTTCCCGTTCGCCTGTCCGGCCAGGACAGCGAGCGCGGCACGTTTTCCCAGCGCCACGCGGTGATCGTCGATCAGGAAACCGAGAAGCTCTATCGCCCGCTCAACCACATCTCCGACGAGCAGGCGCGCTTCGAGGTCATCAACTCGATGCTGTCGGAATTCGCGGTGCTTGGTTTCGAATACGGCTACAGCCTCGCCGAGCCGAACGCCCTGGTGCTGTGGGAAGCGCAGTTCGGCGACTTCGTCAACGGCGCGCAGGTCACGATCGACCAGTTCATCACCTCGGGCGAGCGCAAGTGGCTGCGCATGTCGGGCCTGGTGATGCTTCTGCCGCACGGCTATGAAGGGCAGGGGCCGGAACATTCCTCCGCGCGTCTGGAGCGCTTCCTGCAGATGGGCGCGGAGGACAATATCCAGGTCGCGAACTGCACGACTCCGGCCAACTACTTCCATATCCTGCGCCGTCAGCTTCACCGGCAGTTCCGCAAGCCGCTGATCCTGATGACTCCGAAATCGCTGCTCCGGCACAAGCGTGTGCAATCGCGGATTGAGGATTTCGGCCCTGGCTCCACTTTCCATCGCGTTCTGTGGGACGATGGCGACCGCGGCGACAACGGCGCGAGGAAACTGGTCTCCGACGACAAGATGAAGCGCGTGGTGCTGTGCTCCGGCAAGGTCTACTTCGATCTGCTCGAAGAGCGCGAAAAGCGCGGCATCGAGGATATATACCTGATGCGGCTGGAGCAGCTTTATCCGTTCCCGGCGCGCGCGCTCATCACCGAGCTGTCCCGGTTCCAGGGCGCTGAAATTCTGTGGTGCCAGGAAGAGCCGAAGAACATGGGCGGCTGGACCTTCGTGGAGCCGAATATCGAATGGGTTCTCAACCACATTGATGCGGCGTATAAGCGTCCGCGTTATGTCGGGCGCCCGGCGTC
>CAYFVF010000086.1:0-4893 GCA_964346335.1 uncultured Hyphomicrobiaceae bacterium | reverse complement strand
ATGGCACAGGAAATCCGCGTACCGACGCTGGGCGAGTCCGTCACCGAGGCGACCGTCGGCCAGTGGTTCAAGAAGTCCGGTGAACAGGTGAATGAAGACGAACCTGTCGTCGAGCTCGAAACCGACAAGGTCACCGTCGAAGTGCCGGCGCCTGTCTCTGGCGTGATTTCCAGCATCGCCGTCGAGGAGGGCGAGACGGTCGAGGTCGGTGCGCTGCTCGGTGCAATCGAGGCGGGGGAAGCCAAGGCCGAGGGCGAGGCGCAATCCGGCAACGGCGCGGCAGCGCCGGCGGCCGCGCAGAAGCAAGATGCGCCACCGCGCGAGGAGCCGCCGCAGGCCGAAGCCGCGGACGCGCGACAGGCTGAGCCAGCGAAGACACAGGCGCAAGCCGAACAGACGCTTTCTCCCTCGGTCCGCAAGCTGGTCGAGGAAAACGACGTCGATACAAGCCAGATCGAAGGCTCCGGCAAGGACGGCCGTCTGCTGAAAGGTGATATCCTGGCGGCGCTCGATTCCGATAGCGCCTCGGCGAAGGCCCCGGCCCAGGCGAGGCGCGAGCGCTCACCCGTCCCCGATAGCGATGCCGAGCGCGAAGAGCGCGTGCGCATGACCAAGCTGCGCCAGACCATCGCCCGCCGGCTCAAGGAAGCGCAGCATAACGCGGCGATGCTGACCACCTTCAACGAAGTTGACATGTCCGGGATCATGGCCGCGCGCGACCGGCACAAGGCCGATTTCGAGAAGAAGCACGGCGTCAAGCTCGGCTTCATGGCGTTCTTCATCAAAGCCTGCGTGCGCGCGCTGCATGACGTGCCCGCCGTCAACGCCGAGCTTGATGGCGAGGACCTGATCTACAAGAACTACTACCATATCGGCGTGGCGGTCGGGACGGATCGCGGCCTCGTCGTGCCGGTCCTGCGCGACGCTGACGCGATGAGCTTCGCCGACCTCGAGAAGACGATCAACGAATACGGCCGGCGCGCGCGCGACGGCAAACTGGGCATCGAGGAGATGCAGGGCGGCACCTTCACGATCTCGAACGGCGGTGTGTACGGCTCGCTCATGTCCACGCCGATCCTCAATGCGCCGCAATCCGGCATTCTCGGGATGCACAAGATCCAGCAGCGCCCGATGGCGGTCAATGGCGGGGTCGAGGTGCGCCCGATGATGTATCTCGCGCTGTCGTATGACCACCGCGTCATTGATGGCAAGGAGGCCGTGACGTTCCTCGTGCGCGTCAAGGAGAGCCTTGAAGACCCCGAGCGGATGCTGCTGGATCTCTGAAATTTTTGGGATTTTTGGTCATGCGGTTTGTGTTGGTGTTTGCGCTGTTGCTGGGAGTGGGCGCGTCTGGCGCCGCAGCTCAGAGCTTTGACTGCGCCAAGGCGCGCTTGGCCACGGAATTAGCCATCTGCGACAGCCCGCGCCTGAGCCGGCTGGACCAGGAAATGGCATCGCTTTATTTCGCCTTGCCATACGTGGTGCGCGGGGAAATCAAAGGGTCGCAGCGGCGCTGGTTGCGCCGTCGCAACGCCTGCGGTTATGACCGGCGCTGTATCGCGCGCAGCTATCGCCGCCGGATCGAGATTCTCTCGCAGTTCTAGCGCGAGACGGCCGGCGGGACATGAAACCCGGAGGGCATTTTGACCATCGAACTGACCATTCTTGTCCTTGCGGTGCTGCTGGCCTTCGCACAGCTTACCCTGTACGCGATCCGCGCCAATCTCGAATATGGCCCGCAATACACCATGAGCCCGCGCGACAGCGGGCCGGAGCGGCCGGGTTCGGTCACGACGGAGCGCCTGAGGCGTGCTTACCAGAACCATCTTGAAACGCTGCCGTTGTTCGCGATCGTTGTCCTCGTGGCGCATGTCAGCGGCGCGACCAACTGGGTTACGGCGCTGGCCGCATCGATTTATCTCGCCGCGCGGATCGTCTATATCCCCTGTTATGTTTATGGCACGCGGCTGCGCTCGCTGGTATGGAGCGTGGCGGCGCTGGCGATCGTTGTGATCGCTTTAGCCACCCTCATATCAGCATTTGGCGCGACGGCCCTGATGGGGTGAGCGCGCAACACCGTATTGAAAGGCACTGTCATGGCGCAGAGTTACGACCTCGTGGTCATCGGAACCGGCCCGGGCGGCTATGTCTGCGCGATCCGCGCGGCGCAGCTCGGGCTGAATGTTGCGGTGGTGGAAAAGCGCAAGGCGCATGGCGGCACTTGCCTGAATGTCGGCTGCATCCCGTCCAAGGCGCTTTTGCATGCCTCGGAGCTTTTCGATGAGGCGAACAACGGCTTCGCCGAAATGGGTATCAAGGCGAACGCGAAGCTCGATCTGTCAAAGATGATGGGCTTCAAGGACGAGGCGGTTACCGGCAACACGAAAGGTATCGAACACCTGTTCAAGAAGAACAAGATCACCGCCTATCACGGCGCGGGCCGCATCGCCCGACCCGGCAAGGTCGCGGTGAAGGGCGAGGATGGCGAGAACACCGAACTGGAGGCCAAGGCCATTGTTATCGCCACGGGCTCGGACATCATCCGACTGCCGGGTATCGAGGTGGATGAAAAGCGGGTCGTGTCCTCCACCGGCGCACTGGAGTTGTCGGAAGTCCCGGCGAAAATGCTCGTTGTTGGCGGCGGCATCATCGGGCTGGAGTTAGGCTCGGTGTGGCGGCGGCTCGGCTCCGAAGTGCAGGTGGTGGAGTTTCTCGACCGGATCACGCCTGGCATGGACGCCGAAGTTTCCAAGCAGTTCATGCGCATCCTGAAGAAGCAGGGCATCGATTTCACACTCGGTCACAAGGTCACGGGCGTCGACACCAGCGGCAACCGGCTGAAGGCGACGATCGAGCCAGCCGAGGGCGGCGAGGCGCAGCAGGTCGAGGCCGATGTCGTGCTGGTGGCCGTGGGCCGCGCGCCGTTTACCGAAGGGCTGGGCCTAGATGACGTTGGCATCGAAACCGACAAGAAGGGGCGCATCACCGTCGATCAGCATTATAAGACCTGCACAGATGGAATCTATGCGCTGGGCGATGTGATCACCGGGCCGATGCTTGCGCACAAGGCCGAGGATGAGGGCGTGGCCGTCGCGGAGATCATCGCGGGCCAGTCGGGCCATGTAAATTACGACGTGATACCGGACGTGATCTACACCTACCCGGAGGTCGCCAAGGTCGGGCAGACCGAGGAAGAGCTGAAAGAGGCGGGCATCGAATACCGCAGCGGCAAGTTTCCGTTCACGGCGAATGGCCGCGCGAAGGCGAACCGCCAGACCGATGGCTTCGTGAAGGTGCTCGCCGATGCGAAAACGGACAGGGTGCTCGGCGTGCATATTGTCGGGCCGGACGCTGGCAACATGATCGCGGAAGCTGCGGTCTTGATGGAGTTCGGCGGCTCGGCGGAGGACCTCGCGCGGACCTGCCATGCGCATCCGACGCTGACCGAAGCGGTGAAGGAAGCCGCGCTTGCGGTGGATGGCCGCGCGCTTCATATGTAAGCGCATGAAGCCGCGTTTCCTCGTTCTCACCATCAGCACGATCGTTGCTTTCGCCATTCTCGTCTCGCTCGGCGCGTGGCAATTGAAGCGCCGTGACTGGAAGCACGCCCTGATCGAGCGCATCGAGGCGCGCGCCGACGGCCCGCCCGTCACGCTTCCGCAAGTGCTGGATCGCTGGCAGCGCGACCGCGACATCGAATACATGCGCGTGGAGATGACGGGCAAGCTGCGCGCGGGCGAGGAGTTTCACATTTACACGATCCGTGACGGGGTCGCCGGCTGGCGCATCGTCTCGCCGTTCGAGACGGCTAGTCGTCTCGTCATGCTTGACCGTGGCTTTGTGCCCGAGCCCTTGAAAGCCAAGGACGCGCGCGCCGATCAGCCGGTGCCGCAGAGCGAAGTCACGGTCACTGGCCTTGCGCGCGCCCCCGGCCAGTCGAACTTTGTCACGCCGGATAACGAGCCGCAGCGCAACCGCTGGTACTGGCGCGATCTCAACAGCATCGTTGCCCAGCTTCCACCGGCTGCCCGGGAACGCGCCGCGCCCTTTTTCGTCGAGGCCGAAGCCGGCGTGCTGCCTGGAGAATGGCCGCGCGGCGGGGTCACGCAGCTGCGTCTGCGAGACCGGCACCTGTCCTATGCGATGACGTGGTTCGGGCTGGCGCTGACGCTGATCGGTGTTTACATCGCGTACGTCATGTCGCGCCGGGGCCGTAGCCGCCAGTCCGCTGAAACGGGCTGATCGCGCTGGAGGCGTATTGCTCGCTCGCGGTTTGCGACGTAATCTGAATGCCGAGGTCGCTTTGATCTCACCCCCGTCCAGAGTTCGCGCCGGGACGCGGCGAGGTAAGGTTTCTTCCGTGAAGTATGTCAGCACGCGCGGCAACGCGCCGGTCCTCGATTTTGAAGATGCCGCGCTGACCGGTTTGGCGCGTGACGGCGGGCTTTACGTGCCGGAAAGCTGGCCGCGCCTGTCGCCTGAGCAGATCGCCGCGCTGGCGGGCAAGCCTTACGCGGCGGTCGCCGCCGAGATCATGGCCCCGTTCATCGGTGATGCGATCCCGGCCGATGAGCTGCGCGACATGCTCACGCGCTCTTATGCGCCGTTCCGCCACCCCGCGACCGCGCCGCTCGTGCAGACCGGGCCAAACGACTTCATTCTGGAGCTGTTCCACGGGCCGACTCTGGCCTTCAAGGATTTCGCCATGCAGGTGCTCGCCCCGATCATGGAGCGCGCGCTCAATCGGCGCGGGGACCATGCAGCGATCATCGCGGCGACCTCTGGCGATACCGGCGGGGCGGCCGTCGAGGCGTTCGCCGGGCGCGCGCGGATCGACCTGTTCGTGCTGCACCCCGAAGGCCGCACGAGCGAGGTGCAGCGCAAGCAGATGAC
>CAYFVF010000085.1:0-7375 GCA_964346335.1 uncultured Hyphomicrobiaceae bacterium | reverse complement strand
CCGATATTCTCCTCCAGCACGATGATCGCGTCGTGCTCGGTGTCCACCGCGCCGAACTTGAGCTGCGCCAGCAGGATCGCCGCGCCAACCGTCGGGTGCCCGGCGAACGGCAGCTCGGATTTCGGCGTGAAGATGCGCACCCGCGCGGTGTGCGCGTTGTGCTCCGCGGCCAGCACGAACACCGTCTCCGACAGGTTGAACTCGCGCGCGATCGCCTGCATCCGGTCGGTGTCCAGGCCGTCCGCGCCGCACACCACGGCCAGGGGATTGCCGGAAAGCTGCTCCTGCGTGAAGACATCTAGGATGTAGTAATCCAGGCTCATGATCCGCCTACCATTGAATTCACAAAGCTGTTGATTGCCTGAGACAATAGCGCAATCCGCCGCCCCTGGCACCCGCCGATCCGCCGCGCGCGGCCGGTTTGCCCAAATTTCGCATTACCGCGTCAGCGCATCGCGAAAGCCGGTCCCCGCAAGCGCGTCGATCAGCGCGGCGAACGGATACACCAGCGCGTCCCACGGCCCCAGCCCGCTGCCCGCGCGGATCAGGTCGGGGAACACGACGAAGCGGTAATAAAGCCACGCCCCCGCCACCGGCGCGAACACGCTGAGCACCCGCGTGGCGGCATGGCGCGCCAGTCGTGGCGCCAGCCGGTCGGCCAGCCGGTATGCGACGCCGTCCCAGGCGCGCGGCGCGTCGATCAGCCGGAGCGCTTGCAGCAAGAGGGCGCCGATCGCCGTGTTGCGCCCGTCCGGCCCTGTGAAATTCTCGCGCAACTGGCGCAGGATGCGCCCGTAGAGATAGAACCGCGCCAGCCCGACCGGCCCCTGCCGCGTCGTCAGCCAGACTGCCGCGATGGGCCGCCACGCCCACAGCCCGGACAGCACCAGCCACCCACCATACGCATACAGCGCCAGCACGACGGTGGTTGTGATGGCCAACCGCGTCTCGCGCTCGCCAATTGCTTCGCCCGCCGCCTGCACGAGCGCCAGCAGAGCTATGAAGACGGCGATATGCTTGAGGAAATCGCGCAGCCAGGCATGGATCGCGGCGTCCACTTCGGCGGTCGCAAGCCGTTCCAACAGGTGCTCGCCCTGATCGGCGGCGGATTGCATGCGCGCGCGCAGGGACCGGCGCAGCGTATCGAAAACCATTTCTCATGCCCGGGGTTCGGGTTACGTTGGGCGCAATACTATCAAGACCGGGAGCCGTCGGACATGCCGATCCTCGCGCATCTGGGCGCGGCGCTGGACGATCCGGAAAGCTGGGCGGGGCTGTTTGCTGCCGCGAATACCGATGAACTGGCCGCGATTGCCGATGTTGTCGCGCCTTACGCGCCGGAGAAGGCGGCACAGGGCGACGCGCGTCTCGACGAGGCCGCGCTACCGCGTGAACGCCTCGCGGCCGGTGCCGCCGACCTCGCGACCAAGGCGGTGGGGCAGCCGGAGCCTGTTGCGCTGGCGCGGTGGGCGGCGCGTCGGCTGGGCGCTCGGCCGGAGATGCCCGAAGCGATCGGCGGGGTGGATGCGTGGCTGATCAGCCTGCTGGCAAGCCGGCCCGGGCTCGACGCTACGAAAGAGCCTGAAAGCGCAGCCTTGATCGCCGAGTTGCCAGAGCCCGGGCCGGAAGCGCGCGAGGCGGAGACCGACGCGCTGCGCCTTGCGGTCGAGGCCGCCTGCCTGCGTCGGGCCAAGCGCGCGCGCCTCGTCCGCGTCAGCCGATGGCTGGGCCTGCGCGGTCTGGCCGCACCGCCGGAATTGCCCGACCCCGCCACGATCCGCGACCCGGGCGAGCCGGAAGCGCAATCGCCGCGTTGGCTCGAAGTGTGGGAGGCCGCTGGCAAGGTTCCGCTCGACATGTGGGAGCAACGGCTGAAGGAGGCGCGCGCGGAGCTGGGCCGTTTCAATATCATCGTGGCGGGGCGCACCGGTGTCGGCAAAACAACGCTTATCGGCGCTGCCTTCGGCAAGGAGGTCGGCGACACGCTGGCCGGGCGTCCGCGCACCCGTGGCCGCATCTGGTATCCGGAAGAGCCGCGCGAGAGCGACGTGCTGCGGCTTTGCGATACCGAGGGGCTGGAGGTCGAGCGCTTCCGAGAAACCCTCGACAGCCTGCGCGCGGAGATTGCCGCGGCGAATAAATCCGACGATCCGTTCGATCACATCCACGCCGCCTGGCTGTGCATCGACGAGCCGTCCCTGACCGTGCAGCCGGGCGAGGAAAAGGCGCTCGCGCTGTTTCGCGAGTATGACATCCCCGTCATCTGCGTGCTCACGAAGGCGGGTATGGCGCCGGAGTTCCACGAACGTGTGCGCGAGATCCTGCCCGGCTGCGCGGCGGTGGTGCGTGTGCGCGCGCAGGCCATCGAGATTGAGGGGCAGACCTTCGGACCGATGGGTCTGGAAAACCTTATGGCCGAGACCGAACGCGCCATCCCCGACGTGGTGGAGAATGCGTTCGCGGTGGCCTCGCGCAACCTGGAGGCGATGGCGGCCAAGGCGATGCAAAGCGTGCGCGCCGCCGCGGGCGCGGCGGGAGCGGCGGGCTCCACGCCGCTGCCGCTTGCCGATGCCGCGGGCGTGTTCGGCGTGCAGGCCGGCATGATCGTGCGCGTGTCGCTCCAGATGGGCGTACCGCTGGAGCGCGGTGACCTGCGCAAGCTGGCGGGCGCATTGCTCGGGGCGTTGGGCCTCACCGCGAGCGGGCGTTTTCTGGCCGGGCGGGCGATCAAGCTGATCCCGGGGCTGGGAACGCTCGCCGGCGCGGCGATCACCGGTGGCACCGCCGCCGCATTGACCTATGGGCTGGGCCATGCCTATGTCGCCTACTTGCGCCGCTTCCACGAACGGCATCACAGGATGCCCCAGGCCGACGAGATCATTTCTGGCTTCCAGGACTTCTGGCGGGACTGGCGCGGCAAACACGAAACACCACCTCCAGCCGCATTGCGCCCTTCAGCATGAGGGTCTATACGGTCGATCCAAAGGGACATCAGCCTCAGTATGGACGAGGCTCAGCAGGAGCTAGCGAATGAGCGTTGACGCGGATTCGGACTCGAAAAGCGCGGTCTGGGAGACGGTGCGCGTCGTTATCATCGCGCTGCTGCTGGCTTTTCTGGTGCGGATTTTCCTTTACCAGCCGTTCAACATCCCGTCCGGCTCAATGAAGCCCACGCTGCTGATTGGCGATTACCTGTTCGTGTCGAAGTTCAGCTATGGCTACAGCGAACATTCGTTTCCGTTCGGGCTGGCGTCTTTCGACGGGCGCATCCTTTCCGGCGAGCCGGAGCGCGGCGATGTCGCGGTCTTCAAGCTGCCGCAGGACAATAACAGCGATTACATCAAGCGGATCGTTGGGCTGCCCGGCGACCGCGTCCAGATGATCAGCGGCGTGTTGCACCTGAACGGCGAGGCTGTGGTCCGTGAGCGCATGCCCGACTTTGCGCTGGAGATGGCGAATGGCCGTATCCGCGATGTGCGCCGCTTCCGCGAGACGCTGCCGAATGGGGTTACCTATGAAACCCTCGACCAGTTCGACAACCGGCCGGGCGACAACACCGATTTGTATGTTGTGCCGGACGGACATTACTTCATGATGGGCGATAACCGCGACAACTCCTCGGACAGCCGCTTCTTCGGCTCGCGCGGTGTGGGGTTCGTTCCGGCCCAGAACCTGGTCGGCGAGGCGCAGATCCTGTTCTTCTCGGTGAGGCCCGACGCGAGTCTGTTCGCCTTCTGGGAGTGGCCGTTCATGATCCGTTGGTCGCGGCTGTTTCAGTTGATCGAATAGAGTCGAATAGAGCAGGTGGCTGACCTGAGCGCGCAAGACCCGCTACCCGATCGCCTGGGCTATCACTTCAACGATGCAGGGCTTTTGCGGCTTGCCCTGACGCATCCGAGCGCGCAGAGCGCGGCAAGCGGCGGCGATTATCAGCGGCTGGAGTTCCTGGGCGACCGGGTACTGGGGCTGGTCGTCGCGGAGAGCCTGTACAAGACATGCCCGCGCGATAGCGAAGGCGCTCTGGCCCGACGCTATAACGAACTCGTGCACCGCGACGCTTGCGCCGAGGTGGCGCGCGCGCTGGACCTGGGTCGCGAGGTGCGCCTGAGTGATGCCGAGGCCGCCAGCGGCGGCGCTGATAAGTCCGCCATCCTCGCGGATGTGTGCGAATCGGTGCTCGGCGCGGTGTTCCTGGACGGCGGATATGATGCGGCGCGCGCCCTCGTCCACCGGCTGTGGGGGGCGCGCCTGAGCGAGCCCGGCGCCGTGCCGATCGACCCGAAAACGGCGCTGCAAGAGTGGGCGCAGGGCATGAGATTACCCTTGCCTGAATATACCGAGATCGCGCGCGCGGGGCCTGATCATGCACCGGAATTCACCATCGAGGCGCGCGTGGAAGGATACGCCCCCGCGCGTGGCGCCGGCGCCAGCAAACGCGCCGCGCAAGAAGCCGCCGCAACCGCGATCCTGAAGCGCGAAGGCGTCTGGCCGGAGAGCAACAGTGAGTGACGAGCACGCCGCGCCGCCCCCTTCCGACACTGACGCAACCGCATGCGGTTTCGCGGCGATCATCGGCGCGCCTAACGCCGGCAAATCCACGCTGACAAACCAACTCGTCGGCTCCAAGGTCGCCATCGTCACGCACAAGGTCCAGACCACGCGCGCGCGCCTCCGCGGCATCCTGATCGAGGGCCATACGCAGATCATCCTGGTGGACACGCCGGGCATCTTCCGCCCCAAGCGCAGGCTCGACCGCGCGATGGTCGACACCGCCTGGAACGAGGCGCTGGATGCCGATGTGGTCGTTCTGCTCGTTGATGCGCAGAAGGTCGTTGACGAAGAGGTGGATGCAATCCTCGACCGCGTTGCCGTTATCGCGCGCCCGGTGGCGTTGGCGCTCAACAAGATCGACCGCGTGCGCAAGGACCGGCTGCTGGAATTGACCGCCCAACTCAGCGCGCGGGTGAATTTCGCGCAGGTGTTCATGATCTCCGCGCTTTCGGGCGACGGCGTGGCCGATCTGCGCGCCTGGGTCGCGGACGCCATGCCGCCCGGCCCGTGGCTGTACCCCGAGGACCAGATCGCCGATGCGCCCATGCGCGTGATGGCCGCGGAAGTGACGCGCGAAAAGGTTTTTCTGCGGCTGCATGATGAACTCCCTTACGAATCGACTGTCGAGACGGCTGATTTCAAGCGGCTGAAAGACGGTTCGATCCGTATCGAGCAGGTCATCTATGTCGCGCGGGCGAGCCAGAAGAAGATCGTGCTCGGTGCGGGCGGACGGACGATCAAGCAAATCTCGACCGAGGCCCGCGAGGAATTGAGCGAGCAACTCGGCGTGCCGGTGCATCTGTTCCTGTTCGTCAAGGTGCGCGAACGCTGGGCCGAAGACCCGTCGCTTTATCATGCAATGGGGCTGGAGTATCCCAAACGGTAGCGCCCCGGCTGCGGGCAGAGCATCATGCAATGGACCGACGAAGGCATTGTGTTGTCAGTGCGTCCGCACGGCGAGACCGCCGCGATCGCCGAGTTGCTCACGCGCGAGCATGGCCGCCATCTCGGGCTGGTGCATGGCGGGCGCTCGCGCCGGCTGCGGCCTGTTCTACAGCTTGGGAACATCGTGCGCGCGGTTTGGCGGGCGCGGCTGCCGGAGAATCTCGGCGTGATGAGCGTGGAGCCGCTGGCGTACCACGCGGCGCAGGCAATGGAGCACCGGCTGGCGCTGCTGGCGTTGAGTTCGGCTTGCTCGCTGGCGCGGCTGTTGCCCGAGCGTGATCCTCACGCGGACGTCTATGACGGCCTCGCACGCCTGATGGCCGCCCTTGGCCGGTCGGAGACATGGCCCCCGTTGATGGTGAAATGGGAACTGGCGCTGATCGGGGAGCTGGGCTTCGGGCTGGATCTGAGCGCGTGCGCCGCGACCGGGGCGCGGGCAAACCTGCATTATGTCTCGCCGAAATCCGGGCGCGCCGTGAGCGCGGAGGCGGGCGCGCCGTACCACGACAAGCTGTTGCCGCTGCCGCCGTTCCTCGCGGGCGACGATGCGCCGCCGACGCGCGCGGATATCTGCGCGGGGCTGCGGCTGACGGGCTATTTTCTTGACAAGTGGGTTTTCGCGCCGGGCGAAACGCGCCCGCCAGACGAGCGCCATCGTCTGCTGCGCCAGTTGGAGAAAGCTGGCACGCATGCCGAGAACCGAAGCGATTAGGCTTGACCTTGTCGCGTCTGTAAGTTTTTTGCCTACGTCGTGTGTGTTATGCTTCAGTACGAGAACGGCCGAGGAACAGGTGAAAGTGAGGAAGAGGGGAAGAAGATGATGAAATCAATGAGTTCGATGTGCGCCGCACTGCTGGTTGCGGCGGGTTTCGCGGGTGCCGCGTCAGCGGCCCATGTCGAGGCGCCGGTGTCCAATGTGCCGGCGGCTATCGAGGCGAAAGCTGATGGCGTTCGCGTGGCCGATGCGGGCGATTTCGGTGCGGGCGTGGCCGTGGGCGTGATCGGTTCGATCATTGCCCAGGGTGCCGCCGAGGCGCATCGTGAACGTGGCTATCGTGGCCGCCGGGACGAGGAGTGGCGCTGGCGCAAATGCGACCGCAAGTTCCGCTCGTTCGAGTACGATACTGGCATGTACACGACTTATAGCGGTGAGCGCCGCCTCTGTCCGTATCTGCGCTAAGCACAGAAACACAGATGAATGAATGCGGCCGGGCGCGATGTCCGGCCGTTTTTATTTGACGTCGTTGAAGCGGCCCGATTTCGGGAAGCCGCGCGGGACGGGGCGCCCGGCCCCGGCGCGGTTGCCGGTCCATTCGGCGAGGTCGGTGACGGTGCGGGTTCGCCCAGCGGGATCGGTCCATTGCAGGCCGCCGGCGCGGGTGAACACGCGCGCGTCGCTCAAGTGCCCGCCGCGATATTTCTGGAGCCGGACGCCGCGTCCGCGGCTCATCTCGTTGACCTCGTCCAGCCCGAACACCAGCAGCTTGCGATTATCGCCGACGACCGCGACGCTGTCGCCTTCCGCCGGGGTGCAGACCACCGCGCGCTCGTCCTTTCCGAGATTGAGCGCCTGCTTGCCCTTGCGCGTTGCGGCGACGATCTCGCTTTCGCTGACGATGAAGCCGTTGCCCGCGCTTGAGGCGATCAGCAGCTTGCGGTCTGGCGCGTGCACGAAGAGATCGACGATCTCCGCGTCTTCTTCCAGGTCGACCATCAGCCGCACCGGCTCGCCCGCGCCGCGCCCGCCGGGCAGATCGCTTGCGCCGAGGGTGTAGAATTTGCCGTTGGTGGCGAACAGGATGAGCTTGTCGGTGGTCTGCGCCTTGAGCGCGCGCTTGAGGCTGTCCCCGGTCTTGAATTGCAGCTTTTCGAGATCGTT
>CAYFVF010000084.1:0-7403 GCA_964346335.1 uncultured Hyphomicrobiaceae bacterium | reverse complement strand
ATGATGCGCTGCGCCCGCGCGAATTCCGCCAGGCGGGCATCGAATATTTCGGGGCTGGCGACCTTGAGCGCGCCGAAGTCGAGGCGCTGTCGCTGGTGCATAACGCGCTGAGCGATGCGGGCCTTGCGGGCTTCACGCTGCAGATCGGCGATCTCGGCTTGTTCCGCGCGCTTTTGGACACGCTTGGCCTGCCGGAGCGGTGGCGCCTGCGCCTGATGAACAGCTTCTGGCGGCCCCAGGCGTTTCAGGCGACGCTGGAGCAACTTTGCGCTGGCGGTGTGGCGGCCGGACGCCCGGAGGATGATCTGGCGCGGCGTCTGCCGACCGAGGACCGTGACGCCGCCGAAATGGCCGTTGGCGATTACCTGGCCGAGAACGACATCGCGCTGATCGGCACCCGGACGCTTTCCGAGATCACCGAGCGGCTGGTGGAGCGCGCCGCTGACCTGCGCGAGGCCCCGCTGCCACGCGACCATGCCGCGCTGATCGAATCCTACCTGGCGATTTCCGGCCCCGCGCGCGCGGCGATGGCGCGGATCGAGGATTTGCTCAGCGAGGCGGGCCTGCGCATGAAAGGTGCGCTGGATGCCTATCGCCGCCGCTGTGATCTGATGCAGCGCGCCGGTGTGGATTTGAGCAACACGAATTTTTCCGCCGATTTTGGCCGGCAGTTCGAGTATTACAGCGGCTTCGTGTTCCAGATCGAACTGCCCGGCGCGGGCCCTGCGGGTCAGATCGCGGGCGGCGGGCGTTATGACGGCCTGCTCGGGGAGATCGGGGCGATGCAGGACGTTCCGGCCGTCGGCTCGGCGATCCATACAGAACGATTGCTCGCAGCGGTCCAGGGGAAGCTCGCATGAACGCGATACTGGAGAGCGCGGGAGCGGACCAGCTTGTTCTCGCCGTGCCTTCGAAGGGCCGGCTGATGGAGCGGAGCCTTGAGATTTTCGCGCAGGCGGGACTGCCGCTGAAGCGCGTGGGGCATGAACGCGGCTATCGCGGCGTGGCCGAGGGGCGCGACGACATCGCCGTGCTGTTCCTGTCCGCATCGGAAATCGCGGATTATCTGGCCTCAGGCCGCGCGCATCTGGGCATCACGGGCGAAGACCTGATCCGCGAGCAGATTGCCAGCGCCAGCGAGCGGGTCACGCTGGTGCGCGTGCTGGGGTTTGGCCGGGCCGATGTGGTGGTCGCCGCGCCCGTGTGCTGGATCGACGTGCAGGCCATGCGCGATGTTGAAGACATGGCGGCGTTGTTTTACCGGATGCATGGTCGGCGGCTTCGCGTGGCGACCAAGTTTCCGGTGTTGACGCGGCGTTTCTTCGCGCAGTGGGGCATCAGCGGCTACCGGATCGTGGAAAGCCTCGGGGCGACGGAGGGCGCGCCCGCGGCCGGAACAGCGGAGATGATCGTCGACATCACCTCCACCGGCGCGACACTGAAGGCGAACCACTTGAGAATTCTCGACGACGGCGTGATCCTCGAGTCTCAGGCCATGCTTGTCGCCTCGAACGTCGCCGCTTGGGGCGTGCGCGCCAACGCGGCGCGCGCAGAGATGGAAACCCGCATCAACGACATGCTCAACGCTGACGCGGCGTATTCTTGACATCCACGGTGAAGTTCAGCGGACGGCGGCCGCCATCGGCGTAAATCGTCTCGCCGGTGATGTAGCTGGCGGCGTCGCTGGCAAGGAATTGGACGATGTGCGCGATCTCCTCGGGGTTGCCGAAGCGCCCCAGCGGTGTGCGCGATAGCACCTTGCGCGCGGCCTCCTGGTCGCTGGCCACCGGCTTGAGCATATCGGTCATGATGCTGCCGGGCGCGACGGCATTGACGCGGATGCCATGCGGCGCGAGCGCCAGCGACATCGCCTTGTTGAGTTGGGCGAGCGCGCCTTTCGACATCGTGTAGGCGACGTGGTCGGGCAGGGCGAAGTGGTCGTTGACCGAGCTGATATTGATGATGCTGCCCGGGCGGTCGCCGCCCTGAACCTGCGCGACCATCTGCCGGGCAGCTGCCTGTCCGAGCATGAACGCACCCTTGACGTTGGTGGCGAAAACGCGGTCCACCTCGTCGCCGGACAGCTCAAGGAACGGCGCGGTGTCCATCACGGCCGCGTTGTTCACAAGGATGTCGACGCGCCCGAACGCGTTGAGCGTTTCCGCGATCAGGTTGCGCACATCCAGCCGCTCAGCCACGTTGCAGGCGAGGAAGCGGGCCTCGTGACCGCCGCCGCCAAGACCGTCCGCCACCTCTTCGCCCAGCGTTTCGTTGACGTCGGCAACGACAACCTTCGCGCCGACATGGGCAAGCCGGTTGGCGCAGGCCCGGCCGATCCCGCGCGCCGCGCCCGATATGATCGCGACCTTGCCATCAAAGCTCATTGCGGGCTCCGCGGGAGCGGGTTTGCGAGTGTTCGCGCGCCATCACTGTGTCTTTTCGGCTTGGAGATCGAAACTCACCGTGACTTCATTCGTGACCGTGATGCCTGAAATCGGGCCTTCCGGGCCAATGCCGTATTGCAGGCGGTTGATGACTGTTTCGCCTGTGGCGGTGGCTCTATCACCGTTGATCTTGATGGTGAAGGGGACGCGGACCTCGCCGCTATTGCCCTTCATTTCCAGTTCGCCAACCAGGACATAGGCGTTGTCGCCATCCGCGGCCTCGGCGCGATCGGCCGTGAACGAGGCCTGTGGATATTCGCTGGTGTTGAACCAGTTCGAGCCGGGCAGCGTCCCGTCAACATCGCTGTTGCCCGTTGTCAGGCTGCCCAGTTGAATGATGATGGTCGCGGTCGTGTTCTCCGGCGCATCCGGGTCGAACGTGACATCCCCGGAAAAGTCCTTGAAAACGCCCTCGATGGTCTGCCCAGCGGCGTTGCCGGAAAACCCGACCTCGCTCTCCCCCGGCACAATCTTCCACTCCGCGGCGCGGGCCTCGCTGAAGCCAAGCGCGACGGGCACCAGCAGGCCGGCAAGTGCAAGGCTTGTGGCGGCGCGGCGCGCCCGGCGTGGCAGCATTCGTGACATGACATTATCCTTCAAAATGAATGCGTGGCGCAGGGCGGCCGCGGCGTGCAGCGCGACAACCGCCACGAGGGTCCACGCAAGCGCCCAGTGGATGGTCGCGAAGATTGGCTCCAGCGCCTGCTTGTCCTGCGATGGCAGCGCGGCCAGGAACGGAATATGCGGGAGCGTGAACAGCCCGAAGACCTGTGTTGGCACAGAGAGCGTCGAGGCCGACACCCGCGCCCAACCGCTCAAGGGCAGGGCGAACATCAGGACATACAGCCCGATATGCGCTGCCTTGGCCGCGCGCTGTTCCCAAGCTGCTGTCGTCGCCGGCATCGGTGGAGGCGGGGAGATCTGCCGCCACGCTAAGCGGACCACCAGAAGCGCGAACAGCGTCACGCCGAACGACTTGTGGATTTGATAAAGCCACAGCTTGTACTGGAGATCGCCCTCGACCCCGGTCATGTACACGCCGAGCCCCACCATGCCGGCGATGACGAGCGCGATCAGCCAGTGAAGCAGCTTGGCGAACCCGGAATAGTCGCTTCGTGCCATGCGCTTACCATGCGCCCGTGTTTTCCATCGACGCCCAGGGCTCCTGCGGCGGCAGCGGGTCGCCCTTCTGGAGCAGTTCGATCGAGATGTTGTCGGGCGAGCGCACGAACGCCATGTGCCCGTCGCGCGGCGGGCGGTTAATCGTGACGCCGTGGTCCATCAGGTGCTGACATGTCTGGTAAATGTTGTCGACCCGGTAAGCCAGGTGGCCGAAGTTGCGGCCCTCGCCATATTCTTCGGGGTCCCAGTTGTAGGTCAACTCGATCTCGGCGTGCTCATCGCCGGGCGCGCGCAGGAAAATGAGGGTAAAGCGGCCCTTCTCGCTGTCGCGGCGGCGCACTTCTTCCAAGCCCAGTTTGTTGCAATAAAAGTCCAGCGATTCGTCGATATCGCTGATGCGTACCATCGTGTGTAGATAGTCCATCCGTGTCCTCCTGCGTCTTGTGGCCATGATACGCGTCGCCAGGCGCGGCGGTGTCGTTTCATCTGCCACGCAGTTAAGCCCATGAACTGTGCGGCGCAAGCGGCGTTGCCCGCTCATGGCCATACCTGGTGGCTTGGACCTGTAACCCTTCGGACACTGATTCGCTAATATTCCCGTTAAACTTGTATTTTCTTGCTGGACGCTCGTTAACGAATATGCAACCTAAGCGTGTGTAGTGACGCTTGCGGGTGTTTTCCACCTGTTGCCCGGTCAAAATGATAGTGGAAAAACAATCGCGTGGCGGAGCCCGGCGATACACGGGCGATAACGATGGCGAAAATGGCGTTACAAACCTGCTGTGCGGCGCTACATTTCGACAGCCAGCATGACACGCGGCTGATTTGAGTGTTGAACAGTGTTTCCGGTGGCTGACGGCGTAGAGGGCAACTCGCCAGACTGCCGACCGGACCAGACAAGTAAGCGGGGGACTGACTAATGGGGGATAAACAACCTCCTCAATCCACGACTCTATCTGCGTTATCCGAATCCACAGGCATGGACGTCGCGGTCATCGCCGGCCAGATCAAATGGTTTGATGCGTCCAAGGGCTTCGGTTTCATCGTTCCCGACAACGGGCTGCCGGACGTGCTGTTGCATGTGACCGTGCTGCGCCGTGATGGCTTCCAGACCGCGCATGAGGGCGCGCGGGTGGTGTGCGAGGTCACGAACAGCGAAAAGGGGCTGCAAGCAATCCGTGTCGTCGACATGGATGAGAGCACGGCCGTGCATCCGTCGCAGTTGCCGCAACGCACCAATGTCAAGGTTGAGCCGGAAAGCGACTGGGAGCGGGCCATGGTCAAGTGGTTCAACCGTCAGCGCGGTTTTGGCTTCTTGACACGCGGCGAAGGAACCGAGGATATCTTTGTCCATATGGAAACGCTGCGGCGGTTCGGCTTCGCGGAGCTGCGGCCTTTGCAGATTGTTCAGGTGCGGTATGGCAAAGGTGACAAGGGTCTCATGGCGGCCGAACTTCGCCCGGACGGCAAGCCGTCAATCCTGTCGTCATCCCATTAAGCGACGGCGGATGAGCGTCGGCAGGCCGATGTTTGCCGCGCTCGCCGCCGTGTTGGGCGCGGCCCTCGTTGCTGTATGGGCGCCAGGCAGCGTCAGCGCCCAGATGCCGCGCGAGCCCGTGGTGCTGGTCACGGAAACAGGCCAGCACACCATCGACGCCGAAATCGCCGATACGCCCGAGACGAAAGCGACCGGGCTGATGTTCCGGCGCAGTCTTGCTGCCGACAAGGGGATGTTGTTTATCTACGACAAGCCCCAGAACATCACCATGTGGATGAAGAACACCTACATCTCGCTGGACATGGTCTTCGCCGATGCGCGCGGAACAATCATCCGAATCGCGCGCAACACCGAGCCGTTCTCGACCGACATCATCGAGGCCGGTGGCCAAGCAAAGGTGGTGCTCGAAGTCCCGGCCGGCACCGCGCGACGGCTGAACTTGAAGCGCGGCGACACGCTTCACCACCCTTCCGTCACCGAATAGATCAAACGCTGGCCGTACCGTAATAAATATTCACGATGTGCTCGGCCTCAGCGAAGAAGAGCCAGCGCTCCACGGCAACGCTGAGCGCAGCCGCCGCCAGCGCAACCTTTGTGAGCATCATGCTGACAATGGCAGGCGAAATCGCAGCAAGCGCCAGCAGAGCCGCCGCGGCGGCGAAACCGATGAGTACGATTCGGCGCAACCGCTCCGCGTGCTTGCGCGCCACCTGGTACCCCATTTCGCGCTGGACAAAATTCGCCTCGGAGTGCGGCGCTTCAAGTTGGCGCACCTTGCCGATATTGCCAAGTCCGGTGGCCTGCTCGGCGGTGTATTGGCGCGGGGCCGTGTCGGAACTGCCCCAATAGGCCAGTTTCAGCACGATGCCGAGCGCGAAGGCGGCCACCGCCAGCCACGCCAACCAGGGGGCGAACAGCCCGAAGATATGGGCCAGCGCAACAAGCAGCACCGCGCCGGTCCCCAGGGCCAATGCCATGTACACTGACGGCACCCACCTGTTGTACCAACGCGGGATGGTCCGCAGCGATGCATAGATCATCGCTGTGCAGTAGACCGTGATGGCGGAGGTGATCGCGGTCAGCCAGCCGGCGATCGCCCAAAGGCCCCCGTTCTGCTCCAGGAAAACCCAGCCGATGGCGAAGATCCCGGCGGGCGCGTAAGCGATGACGGCGGCGACGCCCTCGCGCGACAGCCACGACGAGCGCCACTGTGAAAACGCCCGCCACGCGCGCTCCGGGTGGCCGAGATGGAACGTGGACGCCAGCAGACCGGCCGTCACCAGTCCGAGCGCGATGGCAAAGGCGAAAAAGCCGAACCAGCGATCCGGCGGCAGCAACCCCGCCGCGCCAAGCGCGCCGAGCAATGCCAGCAGGCCGTAGCCTGCGCCTGACATTGTCGTAAAGGCGATGACGGAATAGGCGGGATGCATCTTCGGGCCGCCTATCGCGAAAGGACGCGGTCGGCCCAGGCGAAGAGCTTGTCCGCCGTCGAACCAGGCTTCGGCCCCTTGGCCATGTCCGCGAGCGAAACCGGCCCGGCTTCAGGCGGCGGCGTCTTGCGCTCGCGCGGCGGCAGGTACTTGTTGACCGGCTTGTAGCCGAACTCGGGCAGCAGGTCGAAACCGCCGCGCTGGGCGACGTTGCGCGAGACTTCGCTGTCCGGGTCGCCGAGATCGCCGAAGGCGCGCGCGCCGGTCGGGCAGGCGCGGACGCAGGCGGGCGTGCGGTCTTCTTCTTCGAGGTTCTCGTTATAGATGCGGTCGACGCACAGCGTGCATTTCTTCATCACGCCGTCGTCGTAGTCATATTCGCGCGCACCGTAAGGACAGGCCCAGGAGCACAGCTTGCAGCCGATGCAGGTGTCCGGATTGACCAGCACGATGCCGTCTTCCGCGCGCTTGTAGGATGCGCCGGTGGGGCAGACGGTCACGCAGTCCGGCTCCTCGCAGTGCAGGCAGGAGCGCGGGAAATGCACCGTCATGCTGTCCGCGCCGATGCCGGCCTCATAGGTGTGGATGCGGTTCAGCCAGGCGCCGTGCGGGTCGCTGCCATAAGGGTCCTGATCGGTCAGCGGCGCGGAATAGCCGGTGGTGTTCCACTCCTTGCAGCTTGTCGCGCAGGCATGGCAGCCCACGCAGATGTCGAGGTCGATCACAAGGCCGAGCTTCTTGCCGGTCGTGTGTTTTGGCAGCGAGGTCATTGGCTTCCCTAGGCTTTCATCTTTGGTCGGAACTCAGCGCCGAAATGCAGCTCATCCGGTGCATCCGGCAGGCCGCCGTCATAAAGCGGCTCGAAGAACGGTTCGGTCTCGCTGGCTTCGGCGGGCGCTTTTTCGATAC
>CAYFVF010000083.1:0-7460 GCA_964346335.1 uncultured Hyphomicrobiaceae bacterium | reverse complement strand
GACCGCCCGCTCGTCAAGGCCGATGGCAGCTACACCTATTTCGCCGCCGACATGGCCTATCACCGCGACAAGTTCGCGCGCGGCTTCAAGCAGATGATCAACGTGCTCGGCGCGGACCATGCGGGCTACGTCAAGCGGATGCAGGCGGCTGTAAAGGCGCTGACCGGCGGGCAGGGCGATCTGGACGTGAAGATTTGCCAGTTGGTCAAGCTGTTCCGCGGCGGCGAGCCGGTGAAGATGTCCAAACGCGCCGGCACGTTCGTGACACTGCGCGAGGTGGTGGACGAGGTCGGAGCGCCGTCGATGCGCTTCATGATGCTCTACCGCAAGAACGACGCGCCGCTCGACTTCGATTTCGTCAAGGTGCAGGAGCAGTCGAAGGACAACCCGGTCTTCTACGTGCAGTACGCCCATGCCCGCGCGCAGTCGGTTTTTCGCAACGCGGGCGCGGACATCCCCGATCTCGACACAAGCCGCGAGGCGCTTTTGCGTGCCGATTTGGGTCAGCTGGGCGAGGAGTTGGAGCTGGCTCTGATCAAGCGCATCGCGCATTTCCCCCGGACAATCGAGGGGGCCGCAAAAGCCCATGAGCCCCACAGAATCGCGTTTTTTCTACATGAGGTTGCAAGCGACTTTCATGCACTCTGGAATCGTGGCAAAGAGTCGCCACAATCAAGATTCATTCTTGCGCGTAACAAAAATGTAACCATCGCGCGGCTTACGCTTGTTGCTGCCGTCGCGGAGGTGCTGCGCACCGGCCTCGGAATTCTCGGCGTCGAAGCCGTCAATGAAATGCGTTGAAGGCGCTTGTGTGCGTCGCGGGGCGTGAATCCCGCTGAAGCGTCGCGCGCGCAGCCGGACTGCTGAAACCCGTTTTCAGGGCGAGGGGAAAAGAACTGATGTCACGATCTGATGACTCCAACGTATTCCCGCCAGGACGTCGCCGCAGACAGCCACCGACACAGACCGCGGCGGGCTGGGACCGTGATGACCATGGTCGCGGGGATTGGCGCTATCCCGACCCGATCGCGCGCTATGGTCAGGACGATGAGGACTATGAGGCGCCCCCCCGGGGCGATCGCTACGCCGATGAATGGCAAGCCGCCCGCCCCGCGCGCGACGGCCGCTTTCGCCCGGCTGAACCCGCCGCGCCATCGTGGGACATGCCGGATGCCCAGGATGATCCATTCGACTGGGATGCGCCCGATCCGCCGGCTGAGACCGCTTGGGGCGCGGGCGATTACGCCGACGACGACGGCCGCGACAGCTTCGCGACCCGCGATCCGTGGTCCGATGAGGCGGCGTTTGACACGCCGCGCCGCGCCGAGCCAGCTCCGCGTTCATCCATGCGCGACGACAGTTTGTTCCGGCGCATTGATGGCTCGACGCAAGACCCGGACCTCGCGTCTCTCACAGCGCGGCAAGACCCGCACGGCGATCCTTATGGCGCGGACATGATGCGCGACCCGGCGGAATTGCGCGATCGCTTCTTCACGCACACCGAGCCGGAAGACGATCCCTACGCCGCGCCGGAAGCCCCTTATGCCGCGCCGGCCGATGCGCCGCCAGCGGGTAACATCTTCGATTTCGAGGCCCATCGCGCGCCGGCCACGGCACAGACCGATGATCCGTATCGCTGGGACGTCTATGACGATGAGACGCCGCTGGCCGCACCCGACGTGGCCGCACCGGCCCAGCATTACAATTACGCCGCGGATGACGATCCTTATGCCTACGGCGACGATCCGCACTACCACGACGACGACCTCGACGCCGATTTCCTCGACGATGAGGCCGAACTGGATGCGCCGCCCCCCGCGCAGCCCAAGAGCCGGCGCAAGCTGATGGTCGCGGGTGTGCTGGTTGCGGCGGTGGCCACGGGCGGTGGCGCGGCGTTCGTGTACAAGAGCTACCAGGACGGCAGCCTTGGCGACATGAGCGCGCCTACCCTGCTGGCCGACGGCGGGCCGGTGAAAGGCGAGCCTTCCGACCCCGGCGGCCGGGATTTCCCGGATGGCAACAAGCAGATTTACGACCGGCTGTCCGGCCCGGCCGCGCAGCCCGAGAACAACGCCAGCAGCGGCAGTGGCGACACCTCCGCGATCCCGGGGATCGTGACGACCGGCGCGGAGGCGCCAGCGGACACGCTGGATGAACGTATCGCGGCGGCGCTGCGCAAATCCGGCAAACCGGCGGGCGAGACGACCTCCGTGGCACCGGCGGACAGCGATTCGCCGCGCCCGGTGCGCACACTGACCGTCCGGCCGGACGGCTCGGTGGTGCCCGCTCAAACGCAGGCCAGCCAGGAGATGCCGGACGCGTCCGAGACCGTGACAACCGCCGGTATCGTGAGCACGACCGGCTCCGGCGCTTCCAGCGGGATGACAGCTTCGCGCTCGGGCGGCGGCGATGCAACGCCTTCGAATGCCGATAGCTCCAGCAGCCAGCAGCAAGCGGAAAGCCCGGCCCCCGAGCCGGAGCGCGCCGCGCCGCGCCCCGCCGAGACGAACCAGCAGGAAACGCGCGTCGCCTCGGTTCAGCCGGAAACGGCAACCAGCGCTACCACGTCCACGGCGGCTGCCAACCCCTATTTCGTCCAGATTGCCGCGCGGCGCGACCAGACCTCGGCGCTGGCGGCGTTCGCGGATCTCCAGCAGCGCTATCCCAGCATCCTCGACGGCCTCGCGCCGACCATCAAGAAGGCCGATCTGGGCGACAAGGGCGTGTGGTACCGCCTGTGGGTCGGCCCGATGAACACGCGCGGCAACGCGCAGGATATTTGCGGCAAGCTGAAGCAAGCCGGGCTGGGTGGCTGTTTCGTGCGCACCGAGTAGGTGAAAACGGACCGCAAGTGAAAGCACGCGGGTAGTCATGACGACGGGTCACGGCCTGCGTGCCTTCATCGCCAGTTGCCGGAGCACCCGGCTGCGCCCCGGCGAGCGCGCCCTGTTCCGCGAGGCCCGTCCATGCGGGCTTATCCTTTTCAAACGCAATTGCCAGGACCACCCGCAAATTCGCGGACTGGTGGATAGCTTCCGCGAAGCGGTGGGATCCGACGATGCTTTCATCCTGATCGACCAGGAGGGCGGGCGCGTGCAGCGCCTTGGCCCACCCCGTTGGCCGGCTTATCCCCCGGCGCGCGCATTCGCCAAGCTGTACCACAAAAATCAGCGAAAAGGGCTCGCGGCCGTAGGGGCGTGCGCTGAACTCATGGGGCGCGATCTGGCCGCGCTGGGCATCGACGTGGACTGTGCGCCGGTGCTGGATGTCCCCGCGCCTGGCGCGCACAGCATCATCGGGGACCGGGCCTATGGCGACACGCCCAAACAGGTTAGCGCCTTGGGCCGCGCCGTGGCGCAGGGGCTTTTGCGCGCAGGCGTTCTGCCCGTCGTCAAGCACCTGCCGGGGCATGGGCGCGCGCGCGTCGACAGCCACAAGGCGTTGCCGCGCATCGAAACCGACCTCGACAGCTTGCGACTCAGCGATTTCGCACCGTTCGCCGCGCTGCGCGATATGCCGCTGGGCATGACCGCGCATGTCGTGCTCAGCGCTGTGGACGCACACCGCGCCGCGAGCGTGTCGCCCGAAGTCGTGCGGCGGATCATTCGCGGCGAGATCGGCTTCAACGGTCTGCTGATGTGCGACGATATCGGAATGCGCGCGCTCACGGGGCGCACGAGGCGCAAGGCCGAATCGGTTCTCAAGGCCGGCTGCGATGTCGTCCTGCATTGCAACGGCAACCCCCGCGAGACGGAAGCAGTCGCCAGCGTGGCGCCGCTGTTGAGCGGGCGTACGCTGGAACGCTTCGCGGCCGCCCGCGCGCAAATCGCCCCGGCTGATGACCTCGATCTCCAACGCGCCGAAGCCTATTTGCGCGAAGCCCTAGCCGTTTCGGCGTGAATCGGCCAGAATGCGGTGCGAATCGCAGAGTCAAGCGTGCACCCGATGCAAACAGGATAACTTGATGGCGACAGACGACCGCGCCGCGCGGGCCGCGCCCTCGCAACAATCCGACGCGTGGGAACGCGACGGCGACGACCGGACGCCAGACGAGGTGCTCGTTGTTGCGCTCGACGGATTCGAGGGGCCGCTTGACCTGCTGTTGAGCCTGGCGCGCAAGCAGAAGGTCGATCTGACCAAGGTCTCCGTGCTTGCGCTGGCCGAGCAATACCTGTCCTTCATCGCGCAGGTGCGCGGGATGCGCCTGGAGATCGCGGCGGATTACCTCGTCATGGCGGCCTGGCTGGCCTATCTCAAGTCGCGCCTGTTGCTGCCCAAGGAAGAAGAAAAGAGCGACGAGCCGAGCGGCCAGGAGCTTGCCGCGCAACTCGCCTTCCGGCTGAAGCGCCTCGAAGCGATGCGCGAGGCGGTCAAGCAGATCATGGGCCGCAAGCAGTTGGGCGTCGACGTGTTCGCACGCGGCATGCCCGAGGGCATCCGCACGGTGCGCTCCGGGCGCTATACCGCCACGCTGTATGACCTCCTGCACGCCTACGCCGACCAGCGAAAACGGACAACGTCCGCGCCGCATCAGGCTGGTGGACGCACGGTTTGGTCAATCGGCGATGGCCGCGAGTTGTTGACCCGGCTGGTCGGCCCGATCGCGGAATGGGCGCCCATCGAGCAGTACCTGGCGAACTACCTGCCCGGCGCCGACAAGGGCGAAGGCCGCTCCGCGATGGCCAGCACCTTCGGCGCGACGCTGGAGTTGACCCGCGAGGGGTTTGTCGAGTTGCGACAGGCCACCCCGTTCGGACCGATCCATTTGCGCTGGCTGTGTGAGCCGCCCGTCGAACACGAGCCGGAAGACGCCGAAACGCCCCCCGATCAAAGGGAGAAGATCGCTTGAGCAACGACAAGACCCACGAGGCCGACGGCGCGGAGACCGCGATGCTGCCGCTGTCGCTTCCGTCGAACGTCATGCGCCTGCCCTCGGCGGAGCGGCGCGAAAAGCTGCGCACTCTCGAAGCCCTGCTGTTTGCAGCGACCGAGCCCTTGGATATCGCCAGCTTGCGCCAATATTTCGATCGTGGGGAAGACATCGAGGCGCTGTTGTCCGAACTCCAGGGGCACTACGCCGGGCGCGGCGTGAATATCGTCAAGGTCGCTGGCGGATGGCAGTTCCGCACAGCCGAGGATCTCGGCTTCATGCTGGAGCGCCACGCCGTGGAACAGCGCAAGCTGTCCCGCGCGGCGCTGGAAACGCTGGCGATCATCGCGTACCACCAGCCTTGCACGCGCGCCGAGATCGAGGACATTCGTGGCGTCAGCACCTCGAAGGGAACGCTGGATGTGCTGATGGAGACCGGCTGGGTGCGGATGCGCGGCCGGCGGCGGGCGCCGGGGCGTCCGGTCACGTATGGAACGACGAACGCGTTTCTGGAACACTTCGGGTTCGATAATATCCGTGACCTGCCGGGGCTGAACGAGTTGAAGGGCGCGGGCCTTCTGGACAGCAATCTGCCACCCGGCTTTACGGTGCCGCAACCAGACGACTCGCTCACCCTGACGGCCGAGGAAGACCCGCTGGAAGACGACGAAGCTGACGAAAATGGCGAGGAAGGCGCGGAGCACGAGCCGCTTGGCGAGGACGACGAAACGCCCGACCGGGAGGCGGATAAACAGCGCAGCGCCGCCAGCGGGCCTGCGGACGGGACCGGCTGAGGGGTCGCTACGGGTTGATATCGTGACGGATTGACATGGAGTGACGCGTTGAAATCCCAGTTTCGGTTCGCCCAGCGCACGGAGCACGCTGTCGGTTCGTCATCCCACACCAACCGGCGTGCCACGGCGTCGTTTCCCGCAAGTGTCCAGCTCGAACATGTCTGGCGCAAGTTCGGCGATCTGGTTGCCGTGCGCGACGTGTCGCTGGATATCGCGCCGGGCGAGATCGTTTGCCTGCTCGGGCCGTCTGGGTGTGGCAAGACAACGTTGCTGCGCCTGGTGTGCGGCCTGGAGACGCCGGATGAAGGGCGCATCCTTATAGACGGGCGGGAGATGTCCGGTCCGGCTGCCGCCGTGCCGCCAGAAGCGCGCGGTGTCGGGCTGATGTTTCAGGATTTCGCCCTGTTTCCTCACATGAACATTCTGGACAACGTGGCGTTCGGCCTCCAGGCGATGGAGCGGAGCACCGCACGCGCCGAGGCGCGGCGCGCACTGGAGCGCATGGGGCTTGCGAGCTACGCCGAGGCTTATCCGCATGTGCTGTCGGGCGGCCAGCAGCAGCGCGTGGCGCTGGCGCGTGCGATCGTGCCGCGTCCGCGTGTGATGATGATGGACGAGCCGTTTTCCGGGCTGGACCCGCGCCTGCGCGCGTCAATGCGCGAGGAAACGCTGGCGGTACTGCGCGAGACCCGCACCACCTGCATCATCGTCACGCACGAGGCCGAGGAAGCGATGCTCCTGGGCGACCGCATCGCCATCATGCGCGGTGGAGAGATCGTTCAGGTAGGCGCAACACAGGACATCTTCGATAACCCTTCCGAGTTGTTCGTCGCGGAGATGATGAGCGAAATCAACGTTGTGCCCTGCAAGGTGGCGGGCGGCGCGGCGCGTGGGCCGCTGGGCACGTATCCGACCGTGAGCGATGTCGCCGGCGATGCGCTGATGTGTTTTCGCCCGCGCGTGGTGGAGTTCACGGACGATCCCGAGGCAATCCCGGCGCAGGTAGGCGGCATCCGTTCGCTGGGTGACGAAACCTTGATCGAGTTGGCCGTTGATGGGATCGATACGCCGCTGTTGGCTCGGGCTTGCGGGGCATGCGTAGCGGAAAAGGGCACTTGGATCGGCATTCGCGTGCCCGGCGACAAGGTGCATGTGTTCGCCGCTGGCCACCAGGTGCGCGCCAGCGTAGACCAATAGGCGCAAGCGAGCGTTGTTGCAGGTGTGAGGCCTTTCTGTTTAAGTGATGCTATGTGGGGCGCGCTGTATCGCGCGGCCGTTTGACGAAGCGCGTTAAGGAGATACACACGTATGGCGCCGAGTTGGTTTCAAATCCTGATCGTGGTGGTGCTGCTTGTGCTACTGTTCGGGCGGGGAAAGATCTCCGAGTTGATGGGCGACGTTGCCAAGGGCATCAAGAGCTTCAAGAAGGGCATTTCCGAAGACGAGGAAAAGCCCGATCACGCGAACAAATCCATCGAGCATGATGCCCCGAACGACACGGAAACGAAGCGGCACACGCGCGAAGAGGCCAACACCAGCAGCTAGCACGCGCGCAGCCGGATGCGAGACGGACGCCGCACTGTGGCGGCTGGCTCATGGCCGTATCTCTGTCGCCGTGCATTACCGTCTTGCCTATGGTGACGCGGGGCGCACGGGGTCGTGCTGGTGGTTTAGCGGGTAACGCTTTGCATGTTTGACATCGGTTGGACGGAACTTCTGGTCTTGGCGGTCATCGCGATCCTCATCGTCGGGCCGAAAGACCTTCCGCGCATGCTCTACAACCTTGGCCAGAACCT